>NZ_JAVRCI010000062.1:0-39953 GCF_034530835.1 Nostoc sp. DedQUE12b
AGTTAAGAGTTAAGAGTTAAGAGTTAAGAGTTAAGAGTTAAGAGTTAAGAGTTTTATTTATCTCCTTGTCCCCTCATCTCCCTCATCTCCCCGCTCCCCCGCTCCCCCGCTCCCCCGCTCCCCCGCTCCCCTGCTCCCCTGCTCCCCTGCCCCTCTGCTCCCCTGCTCCCCTACTCCCCTGAATCCTTACGCGCAGTCGAAGTATGCTCCTCTACTCCCTTCACATCTTCCGCATATTTCTACCGATCGGATCAAAACCTCTAGAAAATCGCGTACTTTCATCGTAGTAAGCGCCAGTCAGATTAGCTCCATACAACTTGGCATAGTTGAGTTTTGCTCCTCGGAGATTTGCTTCATTCAGATTGGCACCGCTCAAATTAGCTCTGGTCAAATTCGCTTTGGCTAAATTAGTTCTACTCAAATCTGCTCCCCAGAGTTTAGCTTTAGCTAGGTTAGCTCCACTCAAGTCAGATCCCCATAAATTAATTCCCGGCAAATCGGCTCCAATCAGCTTGTCCCTACTCAAGTTGACGGCTGGAAAATATCTTTCTCCTGCGGCAAAACGCCTTTTTAATTCTTCAGCATTCATGCGTCACGTTGACCTTCTTTAGCAATACAGAAGTTATTTGTTCCCATTCTTGGCTTAGTTCTCCTGAAAATTCTGGCTGACCACTGCGTTGATACCAGAAATGGGCATTATTTAAATCGCCTTCTTTACGGTGCAAATAAGCATGAACCCAGGCACTGTCGGCATCGCTGGCATTTGCAACTATTTGATGAGCTTTCTTCCAATCACCTTTATTGTCATACCACATTGCTTGCAGCCCTTTTGGTAGTGTCTGAGGACATGGCCGCTGCTTTTCGATCAATCGCAGGAATTCCTCTGTATTCATGATCGCCACCTAACAAGAATCAAACTTCTATCTCTAAGATACTCCTCAGCTTAAGGCTAAGGGGAAAAGAAGAAGCAGGGGAGCAGAGGGGCAGGGGAGCAGGGAGATGAGGCAGATGAGGGAGATGAGGGAGATGAGGGGACAAGGAGATAAATAAAACTCCTAACTCAGCACTCAGCACTCAGCACTCAGCACTCAGCACTCCTAACGCCTAATGCCCTTCATCTCTACTTAACTGGAATAACTTCAAACTGGAAAGTACCGATCAAACGGTTATCAATATAGACTTCTATTCTATGCTTACCAACTGGATCGCCAGCAGCGATTGTCCAAAAATTCTCAATTACACCTTCTGGAGCCGACTGTGTGCGCCGTGTTACAGATGTCTTACCGTCTGCTGATATTGAGAAATCTTCACCATTATCTGTACCCCAAGTTTCTGGAGGTTTTGGTAAATACAAGACTTCACGCCATTTCACTTCACCTTGGTAGTTTTTGAGTTTAATCCGCCACCCGTAGGTGTTTCCTTCCTGAAGTGGCACTCTTGTTGTCTGAAAAATGGTAACGTTTCCTTTGGAGTCAACTCTCTTCAGACCAAACTCGGTGTTACTGACAGTAATCTGTTTTGCATTCGTTGGCGCCGGAGATGATATGGCATTTTCTACCAAAACAGAAGTAGCGTTGATTGGCTCAGAACCTACGATCCCAGATATTAGCCAAAAAGCAGCTAGCACAGTAGTAGTAGTCCAAATTCTCATTAGTATGGTTTTCCTGTCAGACTTTTGGTACTTATTCAAGTAATCTGCCATGTTTTCCGGGTCAAGGTTAGCGATGGTTAGACAAAGACGAAATTGCTTGCAGAAATTTGGCGGATTTAATCAACCCACTGACTTTGGTCAACATCCAATCTAAAATCAGTAAATCATAGTCTTTGCGAAAGGCAAACCATTGCGCCGTTGTTTCTCAATCTGCGTTGGCGTAGCCCGCACTTCGGCTGCGCCCTTCTCTACGAGAGGCTGCGCCAACGGCTACGCTCAGGACAGGCTCAGTGACCACCGTAGGCATCGCATTTACTGCATACTCATTCCTCACCGTCTTACTCTAAGAGACACTTCACGAATGCGACAGTGTGGCATGGATATAGTATCCTGAATTCTGAATTCTGACTCCTTCTTTATCTCCTCCTTTTCTAATCACACTTTGCACATGAGATACCAAGTTGGCGGTAGCCTCCACAGTGACGATCCCACTTATGTTATGCGTCAAGCAGATGAAAAACTTTATAACAGTCTGAAAGGTGGCGATTTTTGCTACGTCTTCAACTCTCGCCAAATGGGTAAATCATCCCTACTACAGCGAATAAGTCGTCGTCTCAAGTCAGAAGGCTATAAATGTGTTTACTTAGACGTGACGCAATTGGGTAGCGAGGATACTACATCAGCACAATGGTATAAAGGAATCATTGTCAGCATATTCTACGGGTTAAATCTGGCGGAACAGGTCAATTTTAAGCAATGGTGGAATATGCAAACAGGTCTTTCTCCTGTACAAAAACTACACCAGTTTGTTGAAGAAGTATTGCTGCCAAATGTCAAGAGCGATTCTGAAGGAAGCGGCGAAGCTAAAGGCATTTTCATTTTAATTGATGAAATTGATAGTTTGCTGAGTTTGAATTTTCCGGTCAATGACTTTTTTGCCTGGATTCGTCATTGCTACAATCAACAGGCACACGATCCGAATTTTAAACGCCTGGGATTTGCATTGTTTGGAGTCGCCAGTCCATCTGACTTAATTGCTGACAAACGCCGAACACCTTTTAACATTGGGACAGCTATAGAGTTATACGGCTTTCAATTGCATGAAACTAGCCCATTGCTAAATGGGTTACAGGGAGCAATCAGCCAACCAGAAGTGGTGCTACAAGAGGTGATCTATTGGACAGGAGGACAACCGTTTCTAACTCAAAAACTCTGTCAGTTAGTTCTCCAAACTGCCTTAAAGACATCAGAACGAAAAATTGTCCTATCCCCAAACACTGAGGCATATTGGGTAGAAAAATTGGTGCGATCGCAGATTATCCAACACTGGGAATCACAAGATGAACCCGAACACCTCCGCACGATTCGCGATCGCCTACTTTTCAACCAACAACAAGCCGGACGGTTATTGAGTCTTTATCAGCAGGTATTGCAAGCACAGGAAATAGAAGATGGAGGGATGGGAGGACGAGGAGACGCAAAAAGGAAAGACACTAGTGATTTTTTGCATCTTCTACCTGCAATATCTCCCGTGCCTACCGATGATAGTCGAGAACAGACGCAGCTTTTACTATCGGGATTGGTCGAGAAACGCAACGGCTATCTTAGAATTAAAAATCCCATCTACCGCAGTATTTTTAATGCTGAATGGGTGTTAAAGCAGCTAGACAATCTGCGCCCTTATTCACAGTCATTCAATGCTTGGGTAGCATCGGGCTTTTTAAAATGATTGCATTGGTCTGGGTTTCAGAGCTACGATCAATGCTGTCTTCCCAAGCCTGCAACCCCATACCTCACACCCTTCTTCATGACCATCTTCAAAGGGCACAAATCTGCGGTGTGGCGAGTTGCCTTTAGCCCAGATGGAAAACGATCGCTTCTGCCAGTAGCGATTTTAGCGTTCAGCTTTGGCAACTAAATGGCACTTTAATCAGAACTCTTAAACATCAGCGTGGTGTGTGGGGAATTGCCTTCAGCCCCGATGGCAAAACCCTCGCCTCTGAGGGAGATAACCAACTACTTGTGATTATGTGGGATTTAGAACAAATTCTCCATTTCAACCTACTGAAATACAGTTGTGATTGGGTGGGGGATTATTTAAAGACTGATATAACAGTGGAAAAGAGCGATCGCTCTCTTTGCAATTACAGCCTATTTCATTGATTTGAACCATAATACCTTGTTGGGGCGGCTCAATACCTGTGATGAAATTATCAAACCGCCCTTGCGGTCAGAATTTATAAATATTGAAGCAATTTCAACAGCCAAAACTCATTGAATACAATTACTGACAAAATTTCCACGTCAATTTCAATTTGATCAACTAGTTTATTTAGCTGAATATTTGATTAATAATAATTAAAAATATCAAAAATTCTATGCTTAAACTACTCAGATACATTAGTATTTTTATCATTACCGCCTGTTTACTACTTGCTTGTAATACTTCAGTACCAACTGAAGTAAAACGCCCTCCATTGAAAGTGATATTTGGATCTTTTGTTGGAGAGCTTCCAGGCATCATTGCTCAAAAAAAAGGATTCTTCAAAGCCCAAGGGGTAGATGTGGAACTAATTCATACACAATACGCCCAATTGGAACAAGCAAACTTCAATGCGGGTAAGTATGATGGGATTACATCGTCTTTGGGGAATTTTATAATCTTGAGTGCCACAAATCCAGATATACAAGGCGCGATCGTTATAGATGAATCAATAGGAGCAGATGTGGTAGTCGCCCAATCAAAAATTAAAACCGTAGCTGACTTGAAAGGGAAAAAGCTAGGTGCAAATCTAGGTGGTTTTAGCGAAGTTTTCGTGACTGAAATGTTGAAAGCTGCAAACTTAACCAGTGATGATGTGAGCTTGGTTCAATTAGAGGCTTTAGAAATTCCTAAACGCCTGAAAAATAATATGATTCAAGCCGGACATACTTGGGAACCCTATCTCTCTGAAGTGATGAAATTAGGGGGAAATATTCTATTTACGAGCAAACAAACCCCTGGCTTGATTTTAGATTTAATTATCTTTCGCGGTGAGACAATCCGCGATCGCCCCGAAGACATTCGTGCATTTGTGCGAGGATGGCTGCAAGCCTCGACCTACTGGAAAGGAAATATTGAGGAAGGAAACGCTATTATCAGCAAAGCATTAAAAATTCCGATCAATACTCTCTCTCTAGAGGGAATAAACCTACCTGATTTAGGTGAAAATGAAAAATATTTTCAATCTAGCAATCCTAACTCCATTTACAAAACTGCCAAGATATATGCAGACTTTTTTATTCGCTCTGGAAACATTACGCGTATTCCTGAGCTAAAAAGTTTGTTCAATTCTTCCTTCTTGAATCCTCCCTAGCTTGAAGCTATGCAGCACTCCTTTTTAGGCGGCATCCGTACAAAGTTGATCGCCTCATTTCTCATTGTTGCTTTGATTCCGTTGCTGTTATTGGCATTTGTCAACAAACAGACAACCGAAAAAGCACTAACTGACAACGCCCGACAAGCCTTATCTGCGGCAGCTAACGAAACTGCTAACAGAATAGATGCCTTTATTGATGGAAATCTCAATGCCGTGCGCGTAGAGGCGATTTTACCAGGTTTGGGACGCTACCTCAGCCTAACTCCAAAACAGCGAGATGGCAGCCCCGAAATGCAATTGGCGACAGAAACATTAATCCGTCTCAGTCGCAAAGATATGCTCAATATTCTCTCTTATGCTTTACTCGACTTAAACGGTAAAAATGTATTGGATACACGTACAATAAATATTGGCAAAGATGAATCAGTTCAAGATTATTTTAAAAAACCGCTACAAACTGGTTTATCCTTTGTTTCTAGCATGAAGCGATCGCCGACAATCCCCGATCTTATTACTCTCTTTTTTAGCAGTCCAGTTCGCAATGCCAAGGGAGATATATTGGGTGTATTGCGTGTTTCATATAATGCCACTGTTGTTCAGCAGTTAGTAACTCGGCAAACCGAACGGGCTGGGGAAAAATCTTTTGCGATTCTTTTAGATGACAATAATATTTATCTGGCACATAGTACTGCACCAGAATTGCTTTTTAAATCAATTGTGCCTCTGCCTGACGATGTTGTAACTCAACTGCAATCGGAAGGTCGTTTGCCTAATTCTTCTTTCAAAGAATTGGCAACTAATGAGTCAAAACTTAAACAAGCATTGAATAATAAACAATCGTATTTAATTGCATCTTTGTCAGCAACAGGTAATCAGGTTAATTTAATTGCGATCGCTCGTTTGCAATATAAACCTTGGTCTGTGTTGTTTGCACGACCCCTTGCCGTTGCCCTAGCACCTGTAGAAAAGCAAATTCGCGACACAATTTTGTTATTTGTATTTATCGCTGGAATAGTGGCAATCATCGCTTTTATTATTGGACAACTGCTTACAAAGCCAATAATTCACCTTACCAAGATAGTTTTCCAGTTTACCGCAGGTAACTTAGATATCCGTGCCAAAAATAAATCAAAAGACGAAATAGGTCAACTGGCAAAATCGTTTAATAACATGGCACTTCAGTTACAAACATCTTTGGAAACTTTGGAACAACGGGTACAGGAGAGAACAGCAGAGTTAGCCATTGCTAAAGACAAAGCCGAAGTAGCAAATCAAGCTAAAAGTTTATTTATTGCTAATATGAGTCATGAATTGCGATCGCCCCTCAATGCTGTTCTAGGTTTTTCTCAATTAATGTTACGTGCTAAAAACTTACCTGCCGAGCATTACGAAAATGCCGGGATCATTTATCACAGTGGTGATTATTTACTCACACTTATTAATAATATTCTCGATTTATCAAAAATAGAAGCGGGTCAAACTACTCTTAACCCTAGAGACTTTGACCTGTATCGTTTGCTAGATGACTTAGAAGATATGCTACATTTACAGGCAAGTAATCAAGGCTTAAATTTAATATTTCAACGTAGTGAAAATGTTCCATGTTATATTTGCACAGATGAGTTAAAACTCCGGCAAGTATTAATTAATTTGATTACTAATGCAATTAAGTTTACTAAAAAAGGAACAATTAGTTTAACAGTAAATAATAGTAGTGAAGAAATCACAGATATTTTAACTCTTGATTTTCAACTCTGTGATACAGGAGTGGGGATTGCAGCCGCAGAATTACCCAAACTATTTAATGCTTTTTCTCAAGCACAAGCTGGAAAAGAATCTCAAGAAGGAACGGGTTTAGGTTTAGCAATAAGTCACAAGTTTATTCAGTTAATGGGAGGAGATATTTCTGTTGAAAGTAAATTAGGAATTGGGACAAATTTTAAATTTTATATTCAAGCAAAATTAGGTCAACCAACAGATAGCAATACTTTAGAAGTACATCCAAAAGTATTAGAACTTGCACCAGGACAACCTATATATAAACTATTAATAGTAGATGATAAACCTATTAATCGCCAATTATTAATTAAACTTTTACAACCATTAGGGTTTGAGATGAAAGAAGCTAGTAATGGAAAAGAAGCGATCGCTATTTGGAATGAATGGGAACCCCACCTGATTTGGATGGATATGCGAATGCCTGTCATGGACGGTTACGAAGCTACAAAATATATCAAGTCCACTACCAAGGGGAATGCTACAGCTATAATTGCTCTGACGGCGAGTGTTTTAGAAGAAGAGAAAGCGATCGTTCTTTCAGCCGGATGTGATGACTTTCTCCGCAAACCTTTTGCAGAACATACAATTTTTGATACACTCGCCAAACATCTTGGTGTCAAATACATATTTACTGAAAATAATTATTCAAATTTAGAATATATAGAAAAAAAATATTTAACATCTAACAATCTAATTTGTATGTCTCAGGAATGGATTAATCAATTCTATGAAGCTGCTTTAGAAGCAAATACTAATCGGGTCATAGAATTAATTAGAGATGTTCCCAAAACAGAAACTTTTTTAATTCAATCTTTAACAAAACTTGCACGTCAATTTGAATTTGAGGAATTGATTGATTTAGCCGAACCCCTGAGAAGCAATGAATCTTGATTCTGATAAAGAAAATAAAGGTAATATTCTCCTAGTAGACGACAGTCCTAAAAATTTACATTTATTAAGTGATTGTCTAGTCAAACTCGGCTACACTGTTCGCAGTGTCACAAGTGGGCGGATGGCACTAAAAACAGTAAAGGCGAAGCAACCAGATATTATTCTTTTAGATATCAAGATGCCAGAAATGGATGGCTATCAAATTTGTAGAATTCTGAAAGCGGATGAAGTTCTACGCACCATTCCTGTTATTTTTATTAGTGCTTTAGATGATGTTTTCGATAAAGTAACGGCCTTTAAATCAGGGGGCATAGACTACATCACCAAACCCTTTCAAATGGAAGAAGTTGTAGCGCGTCTAGAAAATCAGTTAACCATTCAACGCCAACAACGGCTTCTAGAACAAGAAAATATTAAGCGTAGGGAAACAGAAGAGATACTGTATCAGTCCAGGGCAATGCTAGCTAGTATTTTGAATAGTTCACTAGATGGTATTGCCGCTATGCAAGCTGTTCGCAACCCCGCAAGCGGAGACATTGAGGATTTTTGTTGCTTAGTTATCAATCCTGTAATTGCTAAAGCCTTCGGAAGCAAATGTGAAGAGATGATTGGCAAATTAGTACTCAAAAAACTCTTAGTTCATTTAGAACCAGAACTCTTTAATCACTTTGTTAATCTTGTTGAAACGGGGGAAGCTTTAAAAGGGGATTTTTACCATCCATTAGGCAATTCTTGCTGGTATCACTTTGTCGCAGTCAAACTAGATGATGGTTTTGCTATTACCATACGCGACATCACTGGACGTAAACAAATTGAATTGGCTCTGCAAGATGCAAATCAGAAACTAGAACAACTGGCAAATTTAGATGGCTTGACTCAGGTGGCTAACCGTCGTTGCTTTGACGCACGACTGAAAGCAGAATGGAAACGCCTTGCACGAGAACAACAACCCTTGTCACTGATTATGTTTGATGTTGATAAATTCAAACTTTACAACGATTACTATGGTCATCTTGCAGGGGATGATTGTCTAATGAGCATAGCACAAACAGTACAACAGACAATTCATCGTCCTGCCGATTTAGTGGCGCGTTACGGTGGAGAAGAATTTTTGATACTCTTGCCCAACACTGACTTAGCGGGAGCAATCAAAGTAGCGCAAAGTATTCAGCAAGCAATTCATGCTCTGGCTATTCCCCATCTACAGTCTGATGTCAAGAATATCATCACCGTTAGTTTAGGAATTAGCTCTTGCATACCCATTTGGAACATCAAGCCAGATACACTTATTGCCTCAGCAGATAAAGCACTGTACCATGCCAAACAAAATGGGCGCGATTGCTATTGTAATGATTAAAACATTTTTTATGGTAATACCTTCATTCCCGCCATTAATACATCACTAACAATTACATCCGGTTTTTCTCTCAAATTAGACTAACTTACAAGCACGTTGCAACGCTTGCTGAAGTAAAGATTGATATTCTTTATCCTCAACCCGATAAGCACCAAATCGTTCCAAATGGGGATTCATCATTTGGGCATCAAAAAAGACAAATTCCCTCTGACGCAATCTTTCCACCAACTTAACCATCGCTACTTTTGAGCCTTCGGGAATGCGGTAAAACATCGACTCACCAATAAAAGCCCCACCAATCACAATCCCTAAAATTCCCCCAGCTAATTCGTTACCTTGCCAAGTTTCAAAACTATAAGCATAACCATTCTGGTAAAGTAGCCAGTAAATCTTTTCCAATTCCGGTGAAATCCAAGTTGTCTCTCTATCAGCACAGCCAGCAACTACAGCCTGAAAGTCCCGATTAATCGCTACAGTAAACCGCTCTTGATTCAAAACGCGCTGCAAAGACTTCGGGTAGCGAAACCTCTCATCTAAAGGAATCAAAGTCCGATCGCGACTTCCGTACCAACTCAGGCGATCGCGTTCATCAGCCATGAGAAAATAGCCTTGTGCATAGCCCTCAACAATAGCGGCGATATCATATTGCATAAATAAATATAAAAAAACACTAGAGAAACGCAATTTGATGCTAAAAAATCAACCTCAGCGTTCCTCTGCGTTTCCCTCCGCGTCCCTCTGCGTTAAAAAAAAGATGACTCAACCAATTCCACCCATCACCCTACCACCGCCCGAAAACCCCCTACTCGAAGGTGAATGGTTACGAGAACGCTTACAACGGTGGCTAGATACAGAATTTATCCCCGAAGCAGTCAACCAAAATATTGCTCAACGAGCCGCACAGATTTTTGTGCGTCAACGGATGGAAGGAGAAAATGACCTTGGTTCTCTGGTAATTGCCATTGTCACAGAGATGCAGTCCTATGATTTTTCCAATAGCTTCTACGGAGAGTTTGCGATCGCCAACGCCGTCAGCGATCTACTCTTAGAAAGTCTGGGAATTGATAAGTGTTGTGGTCAATAACAGTTAGGAGTTAGAAGTTAAGAGTTAGGAGTTAGGTTTGTCTCAATTAATAACTCATCACTCATAACTCATCACTCATAACTTTTACCAGCTAGACTTAACAACTCCAGGTAAAAGACCTTCATGCGCCCATTCTCGTAGTACATTCCGAGACAATCCAAAATCGCGGTAAACACCTCTAGAACGACCAGTCAACCAGCAACGGTTGCGGTGGCGGGTGGGCGCACTATTCCGGGGTAGCTGTTGAATCTTCCGATGGATTTCTAGCTTATCCAAAGGAGATGCTGCACTTCTGAACTCTTCTAAGAGAGCTTCCCGCTTGTCAGCATACTTTTCTATCAACTTGGTGCGCTTTTTCTCGCGCTCAATCATGCTCTTTTTTGCCATATATTCTCTAACTTATTTAAAGACACCGTTTTCCATTCTACAGTCTCTCCATCAATTCTGGGGTTACTTGTGTCGCTTACCCTACAACCACTGGCTTATTTGCAGCAGGACATAAATCGGCAAGCTCACAAGCAACGCAGACCGGAGAACGTGCTTTACAAATAGCACGACCGTGATAAATCAGCCGAATTGACCAATTTTCCCAATCAGGCTGAGGTAATAAACTCATTAAATCTTGCTCGATCCGAACGGGGTCTTTTGCTTCAGTTAAACCCAAACGTTCGCTTAGGCGCTTGACGTGAGTATCTACCGTCACGCCAGCATTAATGCCATAGGCATGAGCTAGGACTACATTCGCTGTTTTGCGCGCCACACCTGGAAGCTTTAATAATTGCTGCATTTGGTTGGGGACAACAGAGTTAAACTCAGTGACAATCATCCGACAGGCGGCTTGAATGTTCTTAGCTTTATTGCGATAAAATCCTGTTGAACGCACCAAACTTTCTAATTCTACCAAGTCAGCGATCGCTAAACTCTCAGCATCAGGAAACCGAGCAAATAAAGCTGGTGTTACCTTATTCACCCGCTCATCAGTACACTGAGCCGAGAGAATCGTTGCCACCAACAATTGTACTGGTGTTGAGTAGTTTAAAGAGCAAGTAGCATCTGGATAAAGACGCTTCAGACGAGCTAAAACTTCTATCGCCCGTTGCTTTTTAGATAACGATTTACGGGTAGTAACGCTCACTGGAATAATTTTTGTACCCACTCCAATTGGCTAGTTAATTGAGTAGTTTCTTTGACTATCAGAAAAATTCCTAACCCTAAGAGTAACACCAAACCAGTTTGCATTACACCTTCTTGAATCCGGGAGGGTACAGGCTTACCGCGTAAACCTTCAATCAACAGAAAAGCTAGTTGTCCGCCATCCAAAGCTGGTAAAGGCAAAATGTTGATAATAGCCAAGTTAATGCTGATAATTGCCGCAAAAGACAACAAGTTTACGGTATTGTCCTCAGCTAATTTTGCACCGATTTTGACAATATTAACTGGGCCAGAAACTTGTCCAGCAGTTTGTTGAAAATTGGTAATCAACTGGCCAAAACCGCTGAGTGTCCCAACAAATAATTGTTGAAACCTGTTAGCAGCAAGACCAAAAATTTCAAAAGGACTATTAGGACGGCGATAAATTGCTGTAGCATTTGGACTAAGTGCCACACCAACTACACCTTTGCCATCGGCTCCCAATTTTGGCGTTAATTTTAGGGTTTGTTGTTGGTTTTCACGCAGAATTTTCAGTTCGATTTGCTGATTAGGATGAGTTTGAATTTCTTTTGTCAGCAAAGGAGTTGATTTATCAGAAGCCGGGAGTTCTTGACCGTTAACAGCCAGAATAATATCTCCTTCCCGAATTCCTGCTTGATAGGCAACAGATTCTTGATTAACAGGCTGGACAACGACACCAGCTTGATAGTTTAATTCCTTGGGAATGCCGACAATACCCAATTGCAGAACCAACACCAAGTAGGCAAATATTAAATTTGCGATTACTCCGGCACTGATAACTATCGCCCTGTCTAAAACTGGACGGTTACGCAGCAGATTTGGGTCATTGGGTGGAACATCGCTATCGGGGTCATCATCAGGAAAGCCCACAAAGCCGCCCAAGGGAAAGGCGCGGACAGCATATTCAGTTTGTGAACCTTGGTACTTCAAAAGAACTGGGCCAAAACCCAAAGAAAAACGGTTAACGAGAATGCCTTGAGAACGCGCTGCAACAAAATGCCCCAACTCGTGTACCAAGATTAAAACAGCCAAGACTGCGATCGCTGCTAAAACTGACATAGAGTAAATTGTGAAGATATTAAGCTATAGTTATCTCCATTCTAATTGGGCATTGGGTATTGGGTATTAGTCATTGGTCATTGGTCATTTGTACTGAGCGTAGTCGTTGGCGTGGTCACTGAGCCTAGTCGAAGTGCAGCCTCTCGTAGAGAAGTATTGGTCATTGGTAAATAACAAAGGACAAAGGACAAATGACTAATGACAAATTATAAAACTTCACGTCCCAAGTAAGGTTGAAGCGCTTCTGGTATCCTTACTGTCCCATCAGGCTGTTGATAATTCTCTAAAATTGCTGCCATAGTCCGTCCTACCGCCAAACCCGAACCATTCAGAGTATGTACGAACTGGGTACCTTTTTTCCCCGCCTCTTTGAAACGAATATCAGCCCGTCGCGCCTGGAAATCTATAGTATTGGAACAGCTGGAAATTTCGCGGTATTTACCAGAAGAGGGCAACCAAACCTCTAAATCATAAGTTTTGGTAGAAGCAAATCCTAAATCTCCAGTACTTAAATTTACTACTCGGTAAGGCAACCGCAACGCCTGTAAAATTGCTTCTGCATTCCCTACCAATTTCTCCAGTTCATCAAAAGACGTACTGGGTTCGACAAACTTCACCATTTCCACCTTGTTAAATTGATGCAGGCGAATTAATCCCCGCATATCGCGCCCATAGCTACCAGCCTCGCGGCGAAAACAGGGAGTAAAGGCACAGTGGTAAATAGGTAAATCTTCAGCAGCGAGAATTTCACCTCGATAGAGATTTGTAACTGGAACTTCCGCTGTCGGAATCAGCCATAAATCATCATCAGCGCATTTAAAGCTTTCTTCGGCAAACTTGGGTAACTGACCGGTCGCTGTCAAAGACTCAGTATTTACTAACAGCGGGGGGCTGACTTCCACATACCCAGCTTGAGTATGAAGAGTCAGCATAAATTGAATTAATGCCCTCTCTAATGCCGCACCAGCGCCTATCAATGTCACAAAGCGACTTTGGGCAACTTTCACAGCTCGCTCAACATTGAGAATACCTAGCTTTTCGCCAATTTCCCAGTGAGGGAGAATATTCGGATTTTGGGGAATGTACTCATCACCCCAACGCCTCACTTCTACGTTATCTTCCTCATTCTTACCAAGGGGTGTAGAGTCGCTTGGTAAGTTGGGAAGCGCCAACACAAGTTGAGCAATTTCGGCTTTGAGGTTTTTTTCCTGGGGTTCTAGTTCGCTTAATGTAGCTTTGACAGAGTTACCTTCATCCCGCAAAGCTTGAATTTCTGGGTCTTGAGGATTGATTCCAGATTTAATCTTCTGTCCGACAATTTTACCGATTTCGTTGCTACGAGCTTGGAGTTGACTGCGTGTCCCCTCTAGTTCCCGTTGTTGCCGATCTAACAGTAATATCGGTTCGATGTCGTATTTACCACTACGACTATTCAATAGTTGTTGAACTAATTGCGGATTTTCCCGTATTTGCTTGATATCCAGCACAGATTTTTCTCAGTTTTTAGCCTATTATCTACCTGCCAACACATCAGCATATACTGATTTTGGCTTCGCATGAGCAGAAAAGCAACCATTTATATTTTTCTAGCCCGCCCTGCCAATCTTGCCAGGGCTAGAAAAATTTAAAATCCCAAATTTGGGATTAATCTTCCGATTTTCTCGATTCTTGAGTGTTTGCAGGTGAGGGTAGCCAGTAGGCAAGTACGCCTGATAAACCACTCCAGTAGACTGCCTGGTTTTGGCTATTATCGCGTTCCATAAAGATTAAGGAACTACATAATCCAATCATCAATGTGCTAAAAACTACTTGTATACCAAACTTCCAGATTTCTAGTTTTTTCATAGTGTCAGACCTCCAATAAAAATTAATTCACCCTGATAACGGTTCTAATATCACTCTTTAGATGGGTGCTAATATTAAGTAACTGGTATTAGTCTTCACACTCTACTTTGATAATTTCGGAAAAGTACAATTAACATATTTGAATTATTGCCATACAACCTCTGAAAAGAGGAGAAAAGAAGTCAAAAGAATTGCTGATTTTTGACTATTACCTTTTCTTGCGACTCCTTTTCTAAGGTCGGTTAATGCGATTGAGTAACCAAAGTGACGCCACCAGCCCTGCAAAGTGGGCTGAGACGGTGTTAGTGTTTGCCTGTACTACAAGCATATCTAGACCGCTAATAATCCGGGTAGGGTCAAAAAATTGGGTAGTTATCGCTTGTGGAGATATGGATCGTGCTACCAGTGTTCCAACGATCGCCTGCGCCCCCAAAAGAGTCACTAGCGTTCCTCCTAAATTTACCCACACCCCTAAGCGTAATACCTGCACAGTCTCGCTTTTCCGAGGGCGGTTGCTGGGATTGGAGGATTCCAATTGCTTGCCTATTCTCGTGTAACGGTAAGCTAAATAAATCCCCCCACCTAAAATAACCAGTCCACAAATTGCTAAAAATACGCCAAAGCCAGTCCCAGGATTATTACTAGGACTGCCAGTTCTTTGATTAAAGATGGCAAACAGTAGCACAATTATGCTAGAAACAACGCCTAGTACTAGCTGAATCCAGAAGCTAATCCAACCTGTAAGGCGAAAAGTTTGGGCAATTGCCCTGAGAGTTGAGGAAGATGATGGGGCATCAGGAGTTTGTGACATAGCGATCGCCAATATGCTGGGTGCTTGATAAAGGAAGACGAGGACGAGAGGACGAAGGGAAGCGAGGACACGGAGAGGTCTTTCCCTACGTCTCCCCTCTCCTGTCTTCTGTACCCTAGTCTTTAGCGCCTTCTTTGATAAATTTACTATCACACTTGCCAAATAAGACAAGAAATTCTGCGATCGAGGAAATCAGAAATGGTTACTGCTTAAGTATGTCTACCGACGTAGCAGCTCGATCCCAGATATATCCTTTAGCTTAAGATTTTAGAATTTGCATTGGGAAAATCACTGTAAAACAAAGTGTTTATTAAGTTTTACAGACAAAAAAGCATTTTACCTGTAAAATTTCTTCGATGGCATTTTATTGCTTAAGCAGTTCTAACCAGCTCGGCATCAATTAACACCAAGATAGTGACTTACTCACTGTCTGTTCGCTCCTCACCACACCGTATAGAGCTTGAGTAAGGGTACATTATTTTGTGCTCCTAAAACTCGCAAACTCGCCCCACAACTTCACAGGCGTGGGTAATTGTTTGATGTTTACGCAATGAATATCTAGTCTAAGTAGCTTTATATGTATTACTCACGTAGTAGTAGCACTGTATACTGGCTACAAGGATTGTAGACTTTACCCTAAGGCATTTTTTAGCCATTCACTAACCATGAAACTTGAGGATATATATCAATTTTTTGAGAATCCTCCGCCAACTTACCTTTGTCAAGAACTAGCAGTTTGTTACATACTGTCTGTTTTATTACAAGGTGAATCCTACGGAACCGAGTTGATCGAGCAATTAGAAACTGAGTATCCTGTCTATCGGCTTTCAGATACCGTACTTTACAGTGCAATTAAATTTCTGGAAGACCAAAATGCAATCACTGGATATTGGAAGAAACTCGAAGGACGGGGACGCCCCAGGCGGATGTACCAAGTTTCTCCCGAATGGCAAGTTCAAGCTCAGGATTTAGCTTTTCTTTGGCAAGACTACATCAACGGGAGGAAAAAGTAACGAATCATTGATAATGAATAAGTCTCCTCCAGTCAAACACTAACAATTAAGTTATGGATACTGCTATTTTGCCTTCTACGTTCCTGCTAACCTTGTTGTTATCGGTTGGGCTGTTTTTCTTTATTCGTGCCTCGACTAAAGACCGCACAGAAATAGCCCAACTAGTATCTGAGCAAGATGAAGCTGTTTTAATGTCTCAATTAAAAGAGTATTTTCGATCGCGGTCTTACCAAGTGGCAGCAGTAGATCGAGAACAAAATCAGGTAACTTTTGAAGGTAATGTTCGCCCCAGCTGGTTCTTAGCTATATTTCTAACTTTACTGGCAGCGACTGGGATTGTTTGTCTATCTCTGGTTGCATACCTGCTTTTTCCTAGCCTCAGTACCCTTGTTCTGGGGATGGTACTGCTGTCGCCTTTAAGTGGTCTATTTTATTGGAAAAAATCTGGAAGACTTGAGAAGGTATCGCTCAAAGTAGAAACAACTCAGAGCGAACAAACCTCCTCAAGTAAGATCACTGTAGTTGCCCATCGAGATGAACTCAGCGAGTTGCAGAGGACTCTACAGCTCAAGCCTGGGAAATAATTGTTGATTTTTGCGACCATCTCTTAACTATGATATGCAGACTTCTGACCTGACCTACTCTTTAGGCAATGGAAAGTAGCAAGGAGAAAATCAAGACTGCTGCTTTGTCAGTTTTCCCCACGACCAAAATCGTGGGGAAAAAATTTAAATTCATTGACAGAGCTTCCTTAACCATCTACGGCATAAGAGCGCAATTTCACTAGCACTTTTAGACACGCTTGGCTCTATACCCACTCCCTTCTGCATCATCAAATTAGTATCAACCCATGCAATCTAGCGTGGTTTGAAACAGGTTCACTTTCCAACTACCTGGACTAGATTTACTGGCAAATCAGCTACAAACTAAAAAAAAATTAAATTTTGCATAAACTTAGCAATTTTGCCAGTTAATAATAGTCAGGAGCCACATTCAATGCCCAAGATGACCATCTATGGTTCACCGACTAGCTAAAGCAAGAGGTTCTTGACCTGGCGAAGGTTCTAACACCCTCAAACTAGGAAACAAGAAATGGTTTTCCTCTACGTATTGAGCACCAAACAGTCCCTTTTCTGCCCAGAAATAACGATCTGTAGTGTGTTCATTTCGCTTTACAAGTAGCAACGCAGGGGGCAAAATCCCTTCAGCTTGAATAAATCTTCTAGCTGCTGTTACAGGCTTTTCTTCGCCACTTTCGATGCTATATTGAGGCACGTGCTCCAAAATGCGCCGTCCTTCCTGACGACGACGACTCTTCCTTTTGCGTCTCCTTGCCAATCTATTGTCCTCCTCTTTCAAGCTATAGATTGTAGTGATAGCTACAAAATCCGTCGTCATTATATAGGTTCTAGTTCAGAATATCAATACTTTTTAACCTTTTAATATAAGAAAGTTAATATCTTTGAAACATCGAGAAAATAAAATCACCTAAGAATATAATCCCCTAGTAGAAACCATCTCTAAGAAAATTTTAGTTAAGCTTTATTAAATAAGTGAGGTAAAAATTAAGTATCCTCTCTTACATCATGCCTCAAAATCTATAATCTTGAGCAAGAGCTAAAAAATGTTAATGTCTGCCAGTTCCGATTTTCTTGCTCTGTGTCGAGAGCAAATAGCGCTACTAACCCAAGGGCTGGGAGCAACTTTAAGTATTGTGTACCTAACACAAGAATTGGTAGATACTCCTTCTGGCGATGCCAAACTGATTCCTGTGGTGATTTACCCGGAAACAGCATTATTACCGCCAGGAGAGGAAACTATTGAAGCGACGGCATACAAGCAACTTCATGTTGGAAATGCGTTTATATTACCCAATCATCAGGGAAGGTTATTGACAGCAGGTTCAGAATCTCCAACTTCGTCACGGGAGTCTGAAATCCCAGATGCGTCTCAACCCGATCTTAAAGAAGAGTACTTACTTAGTGGCAACCAAATTGTTTTACCTCTGATTTATGAGGGTGTGATGATGGGGTTACTGGTGACACGCAGGAAAGATCGGGCATGGAATGAACACGAGAAAAGTCAGATTCAACGGATAGCGCAAACATTAGCGATCGCTTGTATTTTAGATCAGCGGCGAGCATGGTTTGAGCAGCAGTTGCGCGAACAACAAATTCTCCAAGAGAAACAGGGGGATTTGCTAGATAATCTGTTGCATCAGTTTCGTAACCCATTAACGGCGTTACGGACTTTTGGCAAACTGCTATTAAAACGACTACGACCAGCAGACGCTAACCGGGATGTGGCAAATAGTATTGTCAGAGAAAGCGATCGCCTTAAAGAATTACTGCAACAATTTGAACAAGTAATTGACTTGACACAGGCAGATTTAGCACCACTACATCTACCAGAAGATGAAGTATTTGTAGAAGCAACTATTCAAAAAGATGCTAAACCGCCGCTATTATTGCCGGGAACGGGAGATAAAGCAGTTGACTGCTCGTTAGCAGATATATTAGAACCATTATTAATATCAGCCAAAGCGATCGCCCAAGAGCGAAAGCTAAAACTAATAACTGAAATTCAACAGAATTCATCCCTAGTACGTGCCAATGTTAAAGCATTACGAGAGGTGTTAACTAACATTATTGATAATGCTTTAAAATACACTCCTAATGGTGGCAAAATTTTGATTCAGGCGGGGCAAGAAAAAGCTAATTTTCAGGGAATAGTTATTAGTGATAATGGCCCTGGCATTCCACCCCAGGATTTAGAACATCTTGGAGAACGGCATTATCGGGGTGTACAAGCGCAAACAGAAATCCCCGGCACAGGTTTGGGGTTAGCGATCGCTAAACAATTAATAGAGCAAATGCAGGGCGAAATTGAGGTTTTTAGCCCTGCAATCAACTCTAAATTAACTTCACCCAATGCACCGGGAACTACGTTTATTATTTGGTTGCCTGAAACTAAAAGTTAGTCTATTCAGAATGGTTTATCCCGTTTTCCTCTAACTTTTAACCCTGATCAAAATCATCACCTAAAGTTTATTATTTTTAATAATCAAATAGCTAACTATTTATTCACATAATAGTTAGCATTTAAAGAGTTAGCATATCATCTAAGCGTATTGTCATATTACCTGACTGTACTTCAATCAGCGAAGAAGTTAGCTTATCAAACTCTAGAGGTACACCTATCTCGCCATTATTTATTAATTTAGACAGTGTTGGTATTTTTTCAAGATACTCATCACTAAGATACGATCTAAGAAGGACAGTTTGCATGTCATTACTATTGATAAAATCAGTAATATTACGCTTGAGTTTCTCCAGATCCTGAAGAAGTAAAGTAATTCTTTGCTTGTCTTCTTTACGACTATTATAATAGGAATTCTCGCTTTCATGAATAGTCAGTTTTAGATAGATAGAAGCAACTCTTTCAAGAATTTCTTTAATTTTAGACGTTTTTACATTTTTTGGCTGCTTGCTCAAACCAATGTTGTCAAAAAAATTCTTTTTTTGTTCGTTATACGGTTCTATTATGTTTATCTTTTTATTCTTAAGAGAGTTATTCATAGTCAAAATACTATTAATGATATCATTTATTCCTGGTTTACTGTAAGTATTGTTTTCAATGCCTACAAAAAATATATTATATATATAAATTCCTATCATGTTTAAATAATAAACACAAGGTTCGATATTTTGGTAGTAAACAACTTCCCTTACTATCTCAGAATTAGTAATATTATTTATAATTGTCGATACTTCATCTTTATTTTCTTCCTGAAATGAGACGTGTTTATAAGTTAAATTAGAGCCTTCACAAAAATCAACTTGCAATAATACATTTGTAGTATTATCTTGAGGCTTTATGATAATCCAATCTCCCTTTTCAATATTCTTTCTATAAGAAGACGAATCTAAAAATTGATATTCGTGTTTTTGATTCTCTAGTTCTTTAGTTTTTATTTTAATTTTCCGACGCAGAAACGCTAAATAATTTGGGACAAAAGGATTTCCCATATCACGAGTAATTTTTGTATATACAGAGTCACTTTTTAAATCTTTCTTATAATACTCTTCCGTCTTGTATGCCTGAAACCTGATAGTTAGATTTTCTGGTTCACCATTTGTCTCTCTGATAACTAAGTTTGTAGGATGTAATTCACTAAATGAGAATGAATTCTGCGAGGCGGAAGATTGCACAGAGCGATTAACTAATTCAGATATTTTATCCAAATACCAAAATCCTCTTACAAAACGAGCAGGTAATTTATCCTTATCCAAGTTCTGTAGTTCTTTGAGTGTTTCTAAAAAACTTGGAGTAGGTGAATTATTTTCCTTTTCCCAATTGCGGCGATAAAGACTATTATTTGTTCTTCTAAATTCAAAATTTTTGCTCTGCTCCAATTCCAGTATTTTATCAAGCACAAGCTGTACAGCTATTTTATCAGAATTGTCATCACTAAGGGTATAAAAAGTATTTCCTGCTTTGTAAAGTATGCACTTTAAAATAATTTCAACAATTTCGCGAGGGGCATATGTTGTTGAATTTTTATGAAGCTTAAAAGGCTCAAATACTTGAACTAAACTTGGTTCGCTAGATTGAAGACTAAAAACCTTCTCATAGTCTTCCATTATTTCATCAACTTTTTTCTCGCTTTTGTCATAAATCACTCGAATATTATCATAAAAACGCTCTGGCGATTCTCCACAAGTAAGTAGGTCAAAGAAAATAGCTCCCAAACCAAATAAATCCGTTTGTATGCCTTGTCGTTTATACAATACAATTTGTGTTTTACGGTCGTTATTAATATTTTTAATAACTTCATTATTTACATTAAGGAAAATATGTATCGAAAAGTTTTCATCAAGATAAATTGACTCAATTTCATACTGTTCTTTATTCTTACTAAAAACTACAAAATCATTATTTCCAATAATTGAATCACGAAGTTTAGGATCGGTACTAATAAGCTCAACTTTATGGTTTTCGCTATCTACTTGAATATCCGCATCACAAATATCAAAATAGTCTTTTTGTTCAGGTGAACGGTAGTGACGTGTTCCAAGAGGTAGTTCGGCATTAGCTATTGGTAAAGATGCAGTTATTGGATCTCTTTTTGGTAAGAGAAAACCAAGATCGCCAATCACAGCCTTAACTTCAGAACCCTCTTCGTTTACAAAAATATTTGCAGGTTTCATATCGAGGTGTAACAAACCAGCTTTATGAAGAGTTACAAGGCCTTGAGCAATATCTTTTAAATATGGAAGTATATTAGCTATACGATCTTCAAAGGTCATCTGTCTAAGAATCTCATATCCTGTAAGGTTCCCAGCAGTAGTATGTTGAGATTTTTCCTCTTCTGTATTTTCTTTACCGTCTCTTTCCAAAATGTCTTTCAGTGTTGCATCATACTTCTCAGTTACTAAAGCATAGTTTGAGATTCTTAATGGCTCAAAAAACACCTTTAGTGTCTTATATACATTTGATTCTTGAAATGAATCAGTCCAACCGACTGTCCTGATAACACCAAAAATCTTTCTCTCTCCCTTGGCTCGTGTAATTTCTTGTGTTGACTTAATTTCATTGTCAAAACGTGACTGATCGATCTTATGAGCATAAAGAAGTTTAACAGCAAATCTGTCTTCTTGATTACTATCATGGGCTGCAAATACGATACCAAAAGTGCCGTCACCAAGTTTAATAGGCTGCCCTTTTTCATCTAGCGTCAAATAAAAATTTTGGCTGTTACCCCCTAAAGTTTTAAACGAATACTTTTCATCTTCTTGTTTAAGGTTATCTTCTTTATCTAAGAACATAGTGATTTACTCCTGAGCTAAAATAAAGAGAAAATATTCTTTACGGGAGGTTTTAGGTTTATATTCAATTAAGATTGTTCTTTTAACTATGTTTTTCTCTACTGAGAATACTAAGTCAGGAATTGCTTCCAGCTTTATAATTTCACTAGCTTTATACTCTGTAAATTGGAAGGTTTCCGAGAATTCTAATGATAAATTATTTATATCTATAACTCGTTTGGAGCTATTTCTTGGAAATTCTAACTCTAGAATCCCATTTTTGTTAAAACATAACCCAAATTGTTCTGCATTTTCAATTGTTTTAATCAATGCCCACTCATTTTCTTGTATAGGAATTAATTTAACATTGTCAATTAACACTGATTTATCTTCTGGGTTTCCTTTTTTCTCCCACCAATTTCTTTGATTAATGATTAAGTGTAATCCACTGCTGAAAGGAACATTTTGAATATTGAGTTTGATGTTGCTTCCTGGTTCTATTTTCCGTTTTTCTGGCGTATTAGTTGGAAGAAAAGCAATAGATTCATTTACATTTTCTAACGAATTTTCTAAGCTTTTATTTGTCGAATTTTTGGGACTAATTATAGCTAAAGGCTTATTTTGATTACCTATTATAACAAAATTAAAGTTCAGAGACGTATTGATATTTTCTGCAAGTTTTAGATTCAGATTCTCGACACCTGTAAGTTTAAGTTGAGGGATAAATCCTTGAAATAATTTGATAATATCTAATAACTCTTGATTCATAAGCATTATTTCCTTTCTCTATATCTAATTAATTTGAGCGCTTGAGCAAAAGTACCAATATTAAAATTATTTTTAATAAGTCCTAGAAAAATTAGTCTGGTCTTACCTGTGGAGCGCTATATCACTCTCATCAATAAAAATATCACGAAATTACTGCTGAAACTTAGTTTCAGCAATTTTATAAAAATGGTAAGTTTAGTCAAAAAATAGCGTGAGTACTACATGCTTACAATATACAGCACTGACACTAATCTTACAATTCAACTTTAGATGGACGCTCTTTTATTACTCTCATTAGAGAATATTTAAAACCTTGTTTTTCCGTGCTTGCCCGCAAATAAAGATTTTTTGGCTTTACCGATCAAGGCTTTTAAAAAGATTCCAGATCAGCATCTTATTTTTCTCTCATCAGATATATAAAAGAGGGCTAAAGTTGAGTTACAAGTTATGATGTGTTTACGCTGAAGAGCAAAAAATTTTAAGAGTATCCCAAATTTACAAAATATATTGAGGTAAGATAACTCAGAACCAATCTCTGCATATTATCAGGACTTAGGCAGTGAAAAGTTGAAACCCCATCCTCCAAGCAAGCTTAAAAAAGTGGAGAATCTTAAAAGCCCCAGAATTGCGGGGATTAGGAGATATTTTGTGTGTAAATATTAAATGATTTTCTTCCATAAATTATGTTACTCTTGTTCAAATTCAAAATTAAGCTTCAGTAAACTGTTAGCCCAAGAAGAATAGATATCTCCAGAAATTATTATTCGTTGGCTAAAACCCCTGTAGAGCCGTAGCACTGCTACGGCTCTACATTCATTTTCGGAGAAGTCTAATTTATGCAAACAGATTGTGGGTTATAACTTTGGACTGATAACTATCTTAGTGAAACCAACAAGTTTTGATTAATGGTCATTTGTAAATCGGTATTTGGGTCAATGGCGATTAAGTCAACACTATTCTTCCCGAAGAACAAACCAACCAACGCACCGATACCAGCACCACCCAAGACTTCTTCTGTGGCGATCGCGCGATCGCCAGTGACAGCAGATACCGCAGTTGCTGCACCTGCGCCCAATACAGTATTCTTGATAATTGAGCTAACACTAGTACCCTTCTTGACGGTTTCAGTTTTGGTAATAACGTCAGAAGTAGCGTTCAGCTGATACTCTTGACCGCTGGTCAAAACCAGTTTTTCAGCAACGAATTGAGAACCACCCGTAGCAGGTTTGAGTTGACCAACAACTTGACTACCAGCAGGAATCACTACAGCTCCGTCTTGCGTAACCACGTTTTGGGATACTGTCAATGTCAAGGGCGAGGTTTCATCCTTTGTAACGAGAATTTTTTCTGCCTTGTCATACTTCACAGGAATAGCAGTCCCTTGAGCAATTGTCACTGATGTAGGTGTTGGGGTAGTAGATCCGACAGCCACAACATAAGGTGAGTTAACTGCTGAGGCTTGATTAGAACTAACCAATGCTTGGTAGATAAAAGCTGCTACCTGAGCGCGAGTGGCGGTTGCGGTTGGATTCAGGAAGTTCACATTCGGATAGTTGACCACAATTTGTTTTTCAGTTGCTGCTGCGATCGGGCTACGGGCATAGCTAGCGATATTAGAGGCATCGTTGAAGTATTGCAGAGTGCTTTCGGTATTACCACTGGGGCTATATTCCAAACCGTTAGCAAGGGAAACTAAAACTTGTTGGCGGGGGATAGCTTGATTAGGCTCAAAGCGATTTCCAGGATATCCAGATAAGAAACCAATGGTATAAGCTTGCTGAATTGCGCTGGATGCCCAATAGTTGCTAGGTACATCAGCAAAACTGATTGGCTGGCGTTGCTGTGCTTTTTGGAAAGCTTTGTTGACCATCGCGGCAAATTGAGCGCGTGTCACCGGTTCTTCGGGACGGAAACTACCATCAGGAAATCCGGCAATTACACCTCGTTGAGATAATTGTTGAATAAATTGTGCCGCCCAATAGTTAGATGAAACATCAGAAAAAGTCGTTTGAGCTAAAGATGGTGAAGCTGTAATGAAAGGCGCTACAGTACCGACTGTGACGCTAAAAGCCATGAGTGCAGCTGTTCTAGATTGCCAACGATTTAAGTTAAACATTATTTTTTTGCTCCAGTTATATTATTTTTTTACTGTTAATTACTTAGACATTTACTAAAGTACAAGGTTCCTAATTTTTCTGCTTTTTGTCAAAACCATGACTTTAGTCATACAGTCATAATTAAAAAAAATATATGCCAAACGAACTAGCTAATAAAAGCAATGTCATCACACAATTACCTATTAGTAAAATTCCTCAAATATAGATTCTGAGTGAGACGATGTAGAGCCAGAATAGTTGCTATTAAATAGAAAATTTTATGGTTAAAAGTAAAAGTGATCGCACACTTTAGTTAAAGTAGCGATCGCCTCTTGAATAACTATTTAAGTCAACAGATTCTAATTGTGACTGATAGAGGTGTTGAAGTAGTAGACTCAACAACCATTGTATAGGGCGAGTTAATTGCTAAGTTTTAACACAACATAAGGCGAGTTAATTGCTGAGGCTTGATTAGAACTAACTAATGCTTGGTAGATAAAAGCTGCTACCTGGGCGCGAGTAGCAGTTGCGGTTGGATTCAGTAACTTGACGTTCGGATAATTCACCACAATTTGCTTTTGGGTTGCTGCGGCGATTGGGCTACGAGCATAGCTAGCGATATTAGAGGCATCGTTGAAGTATTTTAAAGTGCTTTCGGTATTGCCACTAGGACTATATTCCAAACCGTTAGCGAGGGAAACTAAAACCTGTTCGCGGGGAATAGCTTGATTAGGCTCAAAGCGATTTCCAGGATAACCAGATAAGAAACCAATGGTATAAGCTTGCCTAATCGCGCTGGATGCCCAATAGTTACTGGGTACATCAGCAAAACTGATTGCTGCCCGTTGTTGGGCTTTTTGGAAAGCTTTGTCAACCATTGCGGCAAATTGAGCGCGTGTCACCGGTTCTTCTGGGCGAAAGCTACCATCGGGAAATCCGGCAATTACACCTTGCTGAGACAATTGTTGAATAAATTGTGCCGCCCAATAGTTAGGTGAAACATCAGAAAAAGCAGTTTGAGCTAAAGATAGCGGGGAGCATCCCACTTTGATGAGTTTGTCTTGCAAAGGATAATTCACTGGATCGCAAACAAAATCTGCTGACTTAGCCTCTATAGATGTCCGCGTTGGTGGATTTTGTTTATCTAACTGTGATTTCAAATCGTCAGATATTTTTTCAAGAGTGGGATGCTTACTTAAAAACTCTGAGTCTGCAACAATATCGTGAGGCCCCTTAGCAGTTATCTTAGAGCTATTGAGATAGATATTATAATCATAAACAACGTTTTTATTTTTAGTGTTGTTATTAATATTTTTCCCAGGAAAAGCATAGAGAATGTTCCTGAGAATTCTGACATCAGATGACGTATGAGCAAATATTTGTCCACCATTAAGTTCTGGACTCTGATTATTTAGAAAAGCTGTGTTATTGACAATATCAACATGGTCGCTAAAAAATGCATGAATACCCGATCCACCATTATTAAATGCAAGATTGTTTTTAACTAAAGTACGTCCTTTATATGGGGCTAGCTTTGAGTTGTCTTGATTTCTTGTACTATCGATAATAATGCCATTACCGTCTGTGATCTTTCCGACTGCAATCCAAGGGATGTACATACGATTGTTGTAGGTCTTGTTGTTGGTAACAAACATCTTGTATCCCTGGTTGTTGTCAGAATTCCAATTATTCAACATTGAAATCCCACTAGAACCATAAACACCATACCAGGCATTATTAAAGACCACATTATTATCTATTGTCACATAGTCTGCTTGAATCGCTGAAATACCTGCTCCTCCACAGTCATGCACTTTGTTGTTCAAAATACGGATGTGATGAACATGACCATTGGTTCGTCCGTCAATGTTGATACAGTTTCCATTTGTCAATGGGTTTACTTTGTTAGTCTTCTCACTCATCGCATAATCAAGAGTTATATTGGCATTGTTTCCTATAACCTCTAGCCCGTTGATTTCGATATATGAAGCTTTATGTGAAATCGCGATACCATTCCATGTATTGTGCTGAATTTTTGGAAAATGCCCAGGATATGCTTTATACTTAATCCATGCATTTGCAGTTCCAGAACGTTTAATATTTACTACACTCCCAGCTTTGCCTGTATTTCTGTATACTCCGTTCATTATTAATACTGTATCGCCAGGGTTCGTAAGGTCTGCTGCTTTTTGAATTGTTTTAAAGGCAGATGAAGTAGAAAGTCCGCTATTCTTGTCGTTTCCAGTACCACTAACATAGTATGTTTTCGGTGTTGAATTCGCGCTTATTAGCTCACGGCTAGATAGGCTCACTTCCTTGTTAGTGGATACCTGGCGGACGTTTTCTACTAAAGATACTTTTATATTGTCTCCCGGAACCAAAAGACTTAATACTACGGGAATTGCAAGATATGTGCTTAAACCGAAACCTTGAATTACCACAAGAAAAAGCTCCTCGCTCGCTACTACTTAACAAAAGTATCAGGATATTCCATAATTTTGAATACTCTTTTGGATACAGAATACAACAGAGGTAACTTTTAAATAAGTATTACAATAAATATCGATATTAATTAAGACGATATAGAGGTGGAATAGTTGCTGTTAAATAGAAGTTTTTAAGGTTAAAAATAAAGGCGATCGCACACTCTAGTTAAAGTGGCGATCGCATATCAGGGATAATTAAATTCACAACTTGAATGAAGTTAAATTTAGTAGCGGGATTGTGGTACTAAATTCAAGTTAGAATTCAGTGTGAGCCTTAAATCCTGTGCAGGTCTGAGGACAAAGGCATTTCCTTCTTTTTTCCGCAACAGCACGCTAGCACCCGCACCCGCAGCCGCACCAATAACAGGTTTTAAATCGTCAATTTTGCGATTACCAGTAATTAATGAACCTAAAAGACCAGCACCTCCACCAATAGCTGCGTCAGTTAAAACCTGACTTGTGTTAGCCCCTTGTCTAACTTTTTGAGTTGTGGTGTATGTCCGAGAAGTTGCATTAATCGACTGACGCTGACCGTTAGAAAATTCTAATTCTTGAGCGACAAACCTTACGCCTTTTCCTTGGTTATCATCATCTCTTGTATCTCTGGAATAACTATCTAAGTCAACAGATTCTAGCCGTCCATTTACTTTCGTACCAGCAGGAATCAAGACGTTTCTATTTCTGTCGATAATGTCGTTCGCTATTCTCAAGGTTAGAGATTTACTTTCTCCAGGAGCAATAGTAATTGTCTCTTTTTCGTAGGTGACAGGAAGAGCAACTCCAGAAGGAATGGTAACGTTTCCGTATTGCCCAGTTCTGTTTTGATCAATTCTGTATTGAGCATTAGCAGGAGCCAAGCTGAATAGGGGGCTAATGACGGTTGTAGTAACGGCCATTGCCATAAGTGCAGCAGTTCCAGATTTCCATTGATGTAAGCGTGTCATAAGATGGTTATCCTTTGTATATGTGATGTATTTAATGACGAGGATTCACTGAGTTTGTTTCTGACTGTTTTTAAACCTGTCTATAGGCGTATTCCGAAGATAAAAGTACTTATTATGATGGGAAGTCTTTGCGATCGCAATCGCTCCTCAGAATTTTTATCCTACTAATGTGCGTCACTCCAAATTAGAGGCGAGACACTTATAAGACGTAAATAAGTATTATTTTGTTCCAAAATGCTGTTTTACTACTCATGTCCACATATCTAAGCCATTGAATAGAAGCGAATCGGCTACCTGCGAACTCTTACTTTCATTCTAGATTGATTTGCTATGACTTGGGAAATATTTTCGCTTTTTTAACGAATGATTTAGTATTTGCTATGTGTGTATTTAAGATTGCTGTTGGCGCTGTTTAATCTCTGCTATCGTTAATAACAAAGTATCTTCTATTTGCTGTCGAATTTCATGGTTGACATAACAATCGCTATTTAAACAAGATATAGCAGTTTCCGGACTGGTGAGGTACTTTTTCAAAGCTACTAACCTCGATAACAAAGATTTGGGTGTACCTCAGTTGCTTAGAAAACGCTATATAGGCACTTCAGATTATCAAACTTTTGCCAAAGCCTTCTTGTTTCTCATAGCATACTTCTTTTTCAGCACTGGTAGAGCTGCAAGGATTATACCTATACCAAGGATAGTAGACGGTTCAGGAATGGAGGAAGAAGATGTATTAATACGTTGAGCGAAGATACCTGCTTGACCTTTTTGGCTACCTTGTGTCTCCCAAGCTATTACAAATTCTGCTGAATCATTATTAGGAACAATTGAAAAATCGTAGATTTGATTTCCTTCTGAAGCAATGGTGAAGGGATCACTGATTAGATTGCCTGATGTACCAATAAACTGCCCAATTAAGCCAGATTCGTTTATCCATGCAAGTAGATAAGTTTGTAATGTTTCGTTAAAAGCAACAGACAAAAACTCATAAGATACATTGCTACTGACAATAATCTCACTGCCTATTATTGTCCCACTCTTATCAAGAAACCGACCACGGATTTGTGGATCTTCAAAATTCCTATAAATAATGAGAAATTGTTTACTAATAGGGTTAAAAATTGTTCTGATAGGACTTAGAGGCGTTGCCCCAGATTTAAAATCTGGTGGCGGTACAATTTCAAGTTGTTCGCTTATTAGTCTACCGTCTGGATTAATAAAACGACCTTGTACCGTAAATTTGGGAGAACTTCCTTGCTCACGCCAGGTTGCTAAGTATTGGTTATTAACACTGTCCAATGCAACCTGTCCATTGGGAGCGCCATCACCAGAAGCATCAAGACGAATATTAGAATTAATTAAGGTTCCATCCGATTTAATTCGCTGCCCCAAGATTCTGTTAGCTGGCTCGAAGGCTCTAGCTGTCTGGAAGTATTGGTTAACTTCAGGATTATAAAGTAGACTAATTTCTTGCCCTGCACTACTGATTAAAAAATTGTCTCCAATGAACTTGCTGTCTGCTGTTAGTAGTTGACCTACAGAGTTGTTAAAAGGGAAAATTGGGTCTCCTTGAACTTGAAAACTCACTAAGTATTGATTATCAGTACTGTTATAAGCAATAACTGGCTGGAATTGGCTACCTAAATATCGACGAGATAAGTTGATGTTTCCCTCAATTAAAGAACCTGTAGTGGAGAACCTCTGTGATACCAAACCTTGTTGGGAAGACTCTATATAAGCCCATACAGCTATATACTCTTGCTCAATACTGTTGTAAGCTAAGGATGGATCGGATGCATATCCTGTTCCTTCTGATAGTTTAATAGGATTGCCTATTAGCGCTGCATGTGCAGAGTTAATTCCTATCGTTGTTAAAGTCAATACGGTGGTAGAAATAAAAGATTTAATTGGTTTGCAAAATTTTCTATTCATGTCACTTTTGAATAAAATTTTTGAAAAGTTAAGAGATAGTAAAAATTCTTGCAGTTCTAACATCTTCAAAAAGTCCATTATCGGTTCGGTATAAAGTGTAGCAAAAACATATGGATTTGAGGAAAGATAGAAATCATTAAGCCATGTATCAATAGCTTTTTGCCTACCAGCAGCAGCTTTGATTTGAGTACCAACTGGGAAAGCAGTGGCTAATCCACTAGCTCGTAGCGAACTTAGCGATCGCCCTGACATAAGCTAACCACTACACTTTTGCTGATTCTAACTGCCTATTTGGCAATTCATGCTCACCGCATACACAACTCACTCATATCACAAACCTGTATTTAAATCTAGAACAAACACTCACCTGTCAAAGTATGGATGTAGTGATTCAAACGATTTGGGAGTGAGTCGATGTTATCCAAGAAATTTCTTTCAAGAGATGAAGTGCTGACTGTTGTAACACTGATTATGGTGATTGGTTCTCTCACCCTTGCAGTTATCGATGAAAAGAGTCGCCCTCCATTTCTAGATTTAACCAAATTTGCTGTCGGTACATACATTGGATTGTTGATACCTCGGTCTAGATCAAGCGATCGCGATGTCTAAGACGGGTTACGCCTACGCAACTAGCCAATAACAATCCTAAATAATTCCCAAGAAACAAGATCCCCGACTTCTTTGCAAAGTCAGGGATCTGTAACTTTCAATTCTCACAAATCAAAAAATAATGTTTTCTTCTCAGACAACAGAAAGAAATAACAAAAGTCTCCTGGAAAGTTTCATTTTTCTCCGAAGACAGTAAAACTTTTTCATGCAATAAGAAAAATTGACTGATAGTATTGTAAATTTTTGTAAAATTGATGTCTTCAAGACTAGAAACCTGATATCTAGATAGCTAAACTAACAAACAGTGCATCTGTACTGTTATTTATTAAAAATAGATGTGGCGCTATAGCGTGAATGATCCCAGTACAACTTATCCTCAAAAACTTCCTTAGTTACCGTGATGCAACTTTAGATTTTGGCGGTTTGCATACGGCTTGTATTTGTGGTTCCAATGGTGCGGGTAAATCCTCCCTTTTAGAAGCAATCACTTGGGCAATTTGGGGTGAAAGCCGCGCCACTGCTGAAGATGATGTCATCTATTCTGGTGCAAAAGAAGTTCGGGTTGATTTTACTTTCCAAAGTAACCAGCAAAAATATCGGGTAATTCGTACTCGAATTCGGGGAGGTACTAGCGTTCTTGAATTTCAAATAGAAATACCATCTGGGTTTCGCTCACTCACTTGCAAAGGGGTAAGAGCAACACAGGATTTGATTTTAGAACACATCAAGCTCGATTACGATACATTTATTAATTCTGCCTACTTACGTCAAGGTCGTGCAGATGAATTCATGCTCAAGCGTCCCACAGAACGCAAAGAAATTTTAGCGGAGTTGTTGAAACTCAATCAGTATGATGATTTAGAAGAACGGGCAAAGGAATCTTCTCGTCAGTTCAAAGCGCGGGCAGTGGAGTTAGAGCGTTCTTTGGAGTCGATAAAAATTCAGCTGCAACAACGCGAAATCACCCAAGCGCAAAGAGTAGAGTTAGAAGCCGAACTCAACCAACTGCAACAGGTGCAAGCTTTTGATAATATTCAATTACAAAGTTTGCAAGTTGTCCAGCACCAGCGCCAAAATTGGGAACAACAACTTAATTTTATAAAGCAGCAATACCAAAATCTTACCCAAGATTGCGATCGCCTCCAACAAGAACAATCAGCTATTGGCTCTCAGCTATCAGATTTAGAAAAAATATTACACCAGGAAGCTGAAATTAAAGCTGGATACGCCCAATATCAAAGTCTCCAATCTCAAGAAGAAGCTTTTGCTGTCAAATTTGAAGAATACACCCGCGCTGGGCAGAATCGCCAACAAAAGCAACAACAGCTTACCAAACAAATTCACGAAATCGAACGGCAACTGCAACAAGCCCAAGCGCAGCTAGAAGCTTTGCAGCAACAAGAGCGAGACATTCAGCAAACTCTGACTAAATCAGGTGAAGTAGAAGCTGCTTTGTCACAGCTAACCGCAGCCCGTCACCATGTTGCTCGTTTAGATCAACTGCAAATGCAAGTGACTCCCTTGTTGCAACAACGAGCAACTTTACAAAGTCAACTCGATCGCACTCATGCTGGTTTAGTAGCGCGGCTCGAACAACTCCAAAGTACTGAGAACCAATTGCAACGCCAGCACGGCCGCCAACCGCAACTGCAACAAGCGGTGATGGATGTAGCAATCCAGATTGAGGAACTGGAGAAAAAGCGGGTTTATCTGCAACGAGTCCAAGAAAAAGGGCAAGAAAGGCGGCACTTTATCGAACGTCTGCAAGCTCATCAACGGGATTATGAAAAACTGCTGGGAGAATTAGAGCAGAAATTGCAAATGCTCCAAAATCCTGAAGCACTTTGTCCATTATGTGAGCGTCCTTTAGACGAACATCACTGGAGTCGGGTGGTGGAAAAAACCCAAAGTGAGTTAGAGGATACTCAAGGGCAGTTTTGGGTAGTGCGAGAACAAATGGCTGTATCTGACCGAGAAATTCAGGTACTTAGGCAGGAATATCGCGATATATCCCAACAATTGGCGGGCTATGATGGTTTACGCGAACAACGGGGACAGTTGGCAGCACAATTAGAAGCGACAACTGATGTGCAACAACAGTTACAACAAATTGCTGCTGAAAAACAGCATTTAGAGCGATCGCTCCAAGCTGGTGACTACGCTCCAGATAAACAAGCCGAACTCCGGCAGTTAGACCAATATCTGCAACAAGTTAATTATAATGAACAAGACCACGCCCTCGCCCGGAGTGAAGTTGAGCGATGGCGATGGGCAGAAATTAAACAAGGGCAAATTAAAGATGCGACTAAGCGACAAGCGCAACTATTAGCCCGAAAACCAGAATTACAATCCCAAATTGCCCAATTACAAGCCAAAATTCAGCAGGATCAGATTGATTCTGAATGTGCTAAACAAATCGCGGCTCTTGAGCGTCACATTACTGAAATTGGCTACAGTTCTGAGCAGCACAACAATTTGCGTATAGCTGCAAAGAAAGCTCAATCTTGGCATTTGCGGTATCAACAACTGTTATCAGCCCAGCAGCAGTATCCCCAACTCCAGACGAGATTGCAAGAGTTAGAGGAATCCAGAAGCGCCAGATTAACCGAGCGGCAAAAACTTGGTGGACAAATCGAAAGCATTATTCAGCAACTACAAGCAACAGCTAACCCCTCTGCCCAAATTCAAGCTCTAGAGCAGCAGTTAGCAATACGTAGACGGCAACTCGATGAGCAAATTACAAAGTTAGGGCGTTTAGAACAGCTGGCGCATCAACTCGAAACGCTGCAAATTCAGTACGAACAACAGCAGCAGCAACTACAAGCTTGCAAGCAAGAATATCGAGTTTATCAAGAATTAGCGCAAGCATTTGGTAAAAATGGTATCCAAGCACTGATGATTGAAAATGTGTTACCGCAACTTGAAGCTGAGACAAATCAACTACTTTCGCGGCTGAGTGGAAATCAATTTCATGTACAATTTATTACTCAAAAAGCTGGACGTAGTGCTAAATCAACTAAGAAAAATGCCAAGCTAATAGACACTCTAGATATTTTAATTGCCGATTCTAGAGGAACACGAGCTTATGAAACTTACTCTGGTGGGGAAGCATTTAGAATTAACTTTGCCATCCGTTTAGCTTTGGCGAAATTATTAGCGCAACGGGCGGGGGCGGCGTTGCAATTGTTGATTGTGGATGAAGGTTTTGGTACACAGGATGCTGAAGGATGCGATCGCTTGATTGCCGCGATTAATGCGATCGCTTCTGATTTTGCTTGCATTCTCACTGTTACCCACATGCCGCACCTCAAAGAAGCCTTCCAAGCCAGGATTGAAGTGAATAAAACTCAACAAGGTTCGCAGTTGAGTTTGTCAATTTAATTGTATTTTACCCGTGCATCAAGACCTAATGAGCGAAGCTTTTTGGTTAGTGTTTCTGCTTGGGCGCGATCGCTAAATGCTCCAGCATTCACATAATCCCCTAAATTGGATTGCTCCGCGACAGCGCTGGGTATATATTGTTGCACTTTACTCAGAGTATCATTACTGGAAATTGGAATTATTACTCTGTAAGGATTATTGGCAACTAATGTATTGCCATTGGTAACAGGTACTACATAATCATTTGCAGGAGGTAATGCATAGCGGTTAGTGTCAGCTAATACATAATCATTATTTTGAGTATAATTGCCCCCAGTTGAACCATTTAACCCCAATGCTTCCCAAGTTTGCCAATCTACATTTCCAGTAGAATTAATTCGAGAATATTGCTGGAATGCAACCACAGATTGTCTGGTGTAATCGTTGAAAAGTCCATCAGGATTAGCATTAGAGAAACCCAACTGCGCCAAACGCTCTTGAACTACTCTGACATTTTCTCCGCGATCGCCTACAGTTAGATAATTTCTGCCTGGTTGTTGAATACCACCTGTAGAGACTCTACGCACTGAGTCCAAAACTAGGGCATTAGCAATGCCATCAACAGGTAATCCATTATTTCGCTGGAATGCAATTACAGCTTCTCTAGTCATTGGGCCAACATTCCCAGTAGCATCAGCATTTAAATAACCTAGCTGCCGCAAACGCACTTGGAGTTCTCTGACTTGTTGAGTGGAAAGACTCGATCTTCCTGGAGTCGGAGAGGAACCCATTAGTGCGTTCCAAGTTTGTCGATTCACAATCCCGTTAGCAGTTATGCGATAACTTCGCTGGAATGCAATTACAGCATCTTTAGTAATTCGTCCAAAATTCCCAGTGGGATTAGTATTAAAGTAGCCTAATTGCCGTAGACGCTGTTGTAATCTTGTGACGGCTGCACCAGTTTTGCCTTGAGAAAGAGTAGGATATTGACCAACTGGCGCTCGCGATGGGCCACCGATACTTCTATTAGAACTTCTACTTTGACACGCTCGTTGCAAGGCTCGTTGAGTACTAGCACCCACAACTCCATCAGCCGATATTCTATTGGCTTGCTGGAATTTGATCACAGCATTTTGAGTCAAGCTAGCAAACTTACCTGTCACTGGGCCGTTAAAATAGCCTAACTTTTTTAAACATCTCTGGCTACTGCTAACTTCAGGCCCATTACTTCCTATTTTCTGAAGTGCTAAAGCTTCTCCAGCAATACTCAGAAGCCCCGTAATTAGAGCCACAGACAAAAGACGCATTGCAGCACCAGTCGATAACTTTTTCCAATTTAAAAATTTAAAATTAACTACGATAGGAACAACCTTGATGCTTTCGGATGCCTCGTAGACTGAGGCAAGCTTGATTAAATGGCTAGCTACCCCTGTTTTCACTTGCTTTTTTCAAGTTAATGAATATAAAAAAGTATACCACTTACTATGTGTAATAATTACTTTTCGTATGATTCTTTACAAGTAAGTGTCCTGGGGAGGAGAGAGTGGGGAGATGAGGGAGATAGGGGGACAAGAGGACAAGGGGGTAAACAAAACTCCTAACTCTTAACTCCTAACTCAGCACGGGCTAAACGCCCCGCTTCCGCTAACAGCACTCAGCACTCAGCACTCCTAATGCCCCATGCCCCATGCCTATTGTTCATCAACTTTTTCAGTATTACCTGCTTTCACCCAACCTTCTTGTTCGCTACCTTCCAAACGGATCTTTTGCCAAGCTTTATCCTCGCTTTCTGACAAAATAATAATTTTTTGATTAAAAGTAACTCCACCAATCTTTTCAGCTTCTTGATTTGGTTGCGATCGCAAACTCAAGCCTTCAGCCCAACTAACACGCCCTCGGTAAGCTCCCGATGGTAATGGTTTTGATGATGGGGTAGCCTTTGGTGATTCTGTAGGAGTAGAGGTTGGGCTTGGAGACGATTGAGGAGATGTCCCAGGTGTAAGAGCGGGCTTACTTTCTCCAGGCTCAGTTTTTTTAGGAGCTTGGGCTTTCACCGAAGGACTATCATTGGAATAAATGGGTTTGGCAGGGGCTATGCCAGTACGATTCATAAAATAGAGTGCAATTGCAGCACCGCCACCTATTAGCACAGCGATCGCTAAGAAAAACCCCAGTATAAACTTTGTTAAGCCAGACAACATAATTAAAACCTGATTATCAAGAGTCAAGGGTGAAGGTGAGCCAGTCATGTGCGTATTTTCCCCCATTGAGGGGAGCGGTGTTGAACTGGCTCTCAAGGGTTACGAGTAAAGAAACAAGTAACCCATCAGTATAAGAATCAATAGTCCATAATAATTCATCATTAACTATTGACTTTTGACTAACTGATTATTGTAGCTATGCTGAATAGACATCTGGTGAAATTAAATATGCGTTATCCAGAACCCTTGTAGAGACATAGAAGTGCTACGCCTCTACATTTTTTTGGATTCACGTAGTACGCCGGAGGCGTTCGCTCAAAGGACTGTGTTTAGATGCTAAACGCGCTCTCCCAGCAGCAGCCCATTCTTGGAGTTGCTGAATTTGCTCTACAGCAGTTCGTGCTAAGGGTATGATCTGACTGGCTGCTTCTAAAATGTCGTCGGTAGCAAAGTCGCGGTTTTGGCTAAATCCAATATGCATCGCTTCAATTAAAGTTTGCTCAATCTCGGCCCCAGAAAAATCGGGCGTTTCATAAGCTAACCTTTCGATGTCATAACTTTTCAGGTTATGGGGGCGCAGTCGGGATAAATGAACATCATAAATTGCTTTTCTCTCTTCTTGGGTGGGCAAACCCACAAAGAAAATTTCATCAAATCGCCCCTTGCGGAGCATTTCCGGCGGTAAGGCTTGGATGTCGTTGGCGGTGGCGACGACAAACACGGGTGAGGTTTTTTCGGCTAGCCAGGTAATAAAAGTACCAAACACACGGCTAGCTGTTCCGGCATCACCTTTACTACCAAGTCCGGCAAAGGCTTTATCTATTTCATCAATCCACAAAATACAGGGAGCTAAAGCTTCAGCTACTTGGATCATTTGGCGAGTTCGAGATTCTGATTCACCCACCAAACCACCAAATAACCTTCCCACATCCAAACGTAGCAGGGGTAAATGCCAATGATGAGCGATCGCTTTTGCCGTTAACGATTTACCAGTCCCCTGAATACCCACCAACATTAAACCACGGGGGTGCGGTAATCCGTACTGTCGCGCTCGATCTGTAAATGAACCTCCCCGCCGAATCAACCAATCTTTCAAGTTATCCAGTCCGCCAATATCAGAAATTTGCTCAGTGGCAGGATAGAAGTCCAGGATTTGGGTTTGGCGGATAGTTTGGCGCTTTTCCTCCAAAACCAGATCCACATCTTCTGGTCGCAATTCTCCGTGGGTTGCGATCGCTCTTGCCAAAACCCGGCGAATTCGTTCCATCGAAAGCCCTTGACAAGATAGCACCAAATCATCTAAAACTTTGCCAGCAAGGGAGTTACTAGTACCTTGTAGTAAGCGTTCTATCTCAGTTCTAATTTCTGGCGCGGCGGGTAAGGGAAACTCGACGACTGTCAGCACTTCGGTTAAATCGTCAGGGATGGCGATGCGTGGTGACAGTAGGACAATATTTTTTGGTTGCGATTTGAGGAGTCGGGACAGGTTGCGGAGTTTGCGAGCGATCGCTACATCATCTAAAAAGCGATGATAATCTCGGAGAATCAATACCGCAGGTGCAGAAGCTGGTAATTTTTCGATAAATTCTAAAGCTTGTAGGGGATTACGTCGCCCAAACCCAACATCATTGGGGTTTCCCTGATAGCCATCAACAAAATCCCAAGTATACACTGGGCGATTACCCTGGTTGCTTGCTTCTTCCCGGATAGCTGCTTCTACCCGCTCCTCTTCGTATGTGGGAATATAAATCAAAGGGTAGCGGGCACGTAGCAGCAGTTTAAACTCTTCACGGAAGTTCATAATGTAACTGTGGTTATTAGTTCTTCTCTCATTGTTCAGGTTTGTATCGCCTCTCACAACTAAAAAACCAACATCTACCAGTTCATAGCGGTTATCAGTGCGATCGCGCTTTTGTGCTAATCATGATTAGATAATCAGTATAAAAATCACTACTGACTTTTATGTAAGATATTTCCTAATTCTTCAGCAAGTTCAGACAAGAAATCAGGTTTATTTTCAACTAGCCATTCTGTAAGCTTATAAGAGTGTTTAGTCTTTCTAAATTCCAATTTATTGTCACATAATTTTTGAAACATACTTTCAATTATATTTGCACCGTGAATTTTAGATAACCAATTTTCATTTGAAACTTCTTCTCTTTTTACGCCTTGAAGCAGATAAGATTTTTCCTGTTTAGTTTTGTCAATATATTCCTGAATCTGAGTAATGCTAATAGGTGTTTCTAGCCATGTACATTCTTCATTAATTACCACTGATATAGCTTCAGGATAAAGTAGATAATTTTCATACATGGGTAGGCGTAAAAAACTCACACCTCTCTTCTCTAGTTCTTGAATTTTTGTTTCTGTCTTACTTTCTCTATCGAATATAAATGCAATGGCTGGCGGAAACAGGGTTGCTCCTGTTGTAAGTTTTTTGTAAATATCAAAAACAAGGTCAGATCGTTTTCCATCCAAAAGAGCATCAGTGCTATTGACAGATAAAATTTTAATCCCCATTAATGTTGTTCTTGCAACTTTTTCAAATATCAGTGGAAAACATTTTTCCTCAGTTTGTCCTTCTACCCAAAGAATACTATCAGCACCGAAAACATCGGATAACCTAACTCCAAGTTCAGCTAAAATTTCGTTTTGTGACTCTATCTCTTTTGAATTTACTACCGATGCTGTTGTTTCACAATCTTGATATTGGAGCTTTATAATATTTGAAGGATTTGCCGATGCGATAATTTCTGGTGAATGAGTAGCAATAAAATATTGATGTTGTGGGAATTTTTTAAGAGTTTCTATAAGCTTTTTAGCTGCACCTGGATGTAAAAAAGATTGTGGTTCATCAATAATCAATGTTCTATGTTCTTCAGAAGAAACTAGAATATATAAAATTGCTAGTACTTGACCAACTCCACTTCCACATGATGACAGAGGTAGTGATAAATCATATCTATGAAGATTATCTGTGTTCCAAACCAGGATTTCAACATTTGCGTTATCTCTCATTACAACAGAAATCCATTTGATTTCTGGCAAAATAGTCGAGACTAGTTTATTGAATTGAGAAAACATCCCTGGAATTTTACCTTGTAATATGAAGAGTACTTCCGCAAGATTAGAAGCGTTTGATTTTAGGTTGGTATCAGCTTTATTTTCACATTTATAAATTCCAATATTTAAACGTTCAGCCTGAAATCTATAAATACGAGTTTGAAATTTATTGAATAGTTTGTAACCTATGCTTCCTTGAATGTCTCCGCTATAGTTGACAAAAGGTTCTTCCACAATGCCATCTTTATCAGAATAAGCAGTTGTCTCTTCAAGAACAATTTTTTTGCTATTATCATATTTAATTTTGTAAAAAACTTTTTGAAAAGCTTGTTCATATAATTCAAAATTAAGTAACTTTTTTAAAGATATATTATCCATTTTCATATTAGGTTGCAAATATGAACTTGTCTCTAGAAAATCAGGAGTTTCTAAAAAATATCTAAATTTCTCAATAGCATATATCACAGATTCTCTAATAGCACTCATGTATTGATCGTGATATTTATCTGGATCATAATCGTATCTTTGTGCAACATAATAATATTCTTTTGTTGCTGCTCTAGGAATTCCAATATTAGAAGAACAATCTTCTATAAAATTTAGTAATTCTTTTGTAAGGATTCAGGTCTAATATTTAAGAAGCAGTGATGGGCGAGACAGATAGC
>NZ_JAVRCI010000063.1:0-39231 GCF_034530835.1 Nostoc sp. DedQUE12b
CCAGCACCAACACCAGCACCCGCACCAGCACCTGTACCATCAGTACCGCCTTACTATCAACCCCCTGCACCTCAACCGAAAAAAGTACCTGAACCCAGTACAACCGCAGCATTAGGATTATTTACCTTGGGTTTTTTCGGACTCAAAAAGAAAAACAAAAAAAATATTTCTCAAAATTAAACCACACTGCTGAGTTTTAGTAGAGAGAGCTTAAATATGGGTTTAGAAATGCTTATGCTTTTCTAGACCCATTTTTGTTAAAGGTAAGAAACGCTAAACTAGAACTCACCTCAATAATTCCTGTTTTTTAACTAACGCTTAGTAGCGAAAAAATTTGAGCGACAGAAACAATCTAAATATAATTACTGCTATTGCTAGCATTTAAACTGAAATATTATTAGCTGGTTAGATCAGATGCAAAATAAAAATAATCTACATAATAGTTGGCTAGCTTAACCTTGGAGTTTAAATAAAGCTGTGTAAATAATTCAAGGTTTGTAGACGCTACGCGTAGCTTGCTTTCCCAAAGAGATACACTACAAATTAATCTCAATATTTTTACATTACTTAACATTACTTTTATTTATTTTTGCCTACTTACATCAGCGCCTTCTGTAGATTAGGTTATGAATGAATAAAGCAGTCACAGTCAGTGGCAAAGCTCTAAAATTAAAAAGTATTAAATCAAGTTGAGGATATCATGGCTGCAAAAGTAGAAATTTACACTTGGAGGACTTGCCCGTTTTGCATTCGTGCTAAAAGTTTGCTGAAAAACAAGGGTGTTGAATTTATCGAATACAGCATTGATGGGGATGAAGCAGCCAGAAATAAAATGGCTCAAAGAGCAAATGGACGCCGTTCTTTACCGCAAATTTTCATCAATGACGATCATATTGGTGGTTGTGATGATATTTACGCTTTAGATAGTCAAGGCAAGCTGGATGAGCTACTAACTTCTAGCAATAGCGTATAGGTTCAAAAGGTATTGCGATAGCGACAAACCACTGCAATTACACGGTAGTCGCTACAATTCTAGAAAAATAACACCCTGCCTTGTCTACAGGTTTCCTCACAAAACCAATCTGTCCACAAGACTTTACCCTCCAGATTCTACTCAGCAGCAGTACATATGTACGTCAATTGGTGAGAGCATCAAGAGATAATAATTGAATAACCATTTAATTTCTTGGTGATTGAGGTATAAAGGGTGAAACTGGCTTTTATCATTGATCCCATCCATCTACTCGACCCATGTCATGATACCAGTGTTGCCTTAATTGAAGCAGCGCAAATCCTGGGACACGAAGTTTGGGTGACTCAAGCAAATCTGCTGAGTGTGGCGGAGGGCAAAGCTTTGGCTGTTCTACAGCGAGTTGAAGTTGTACCAGTACAGTTGGTAGAGGGACGCTGGGTAGCGGCGAATCTTTGGTATAAGTTAAGCGATTCCTCCTTAACTTCTTTAGAGACAATGGACGCCGTATTTATGCGGACAGATCCACCTGTCAATGATTCCTACCTCTATGCCACCTACATTCTGGATTATATTGATCAAAATAAAACCCTGGTGATTAACAGTGCCAGTGGCATCCGAGGGGCAAATGAAAAAATGTACGCCCTTCAGTTTACCAAGGCGATTCCTGAAACGATTGTCAGCGCTGATAAGCAATTTATCCGACAATTTGTGGAAGCAAAGGGGGCAGCAGTTCTCAAACCGTTAGGTAACAAAGCTGGCGAAGGAATTTTGTTTTTGCAATCAGGCGATCGCAATTTTAACTCCATTGTTGAACTCAGTACCCTCCAAGGTAAAGTGCCAGTAATGGTGCAAACCTATTTACCGGAGGCAAAAGAAGGAGATAAGCGAATTATCTTGCTCAATGGTGAACCAATTGGTGCGCTCAATCGCCTCTCTAGTGGAACTGATTTTCGCAACAATATGGCAACTGGTGGTACAGTCGCTCAAACCGAAATTACCTCAAGAGAGTATGAAATTTGTACCCAAGTAGCCGAACGCTTACGCCAAGACGGCTTAATTTTTGTGGGTATTGACGTTATCGGTGGCTACCTAACTGAAGTTAACGTCACTAGTCCTACCGGAATTCGTGAGATTGACCGCCTAGATGGTACTCGCCTTGGTCATCAGGTTATTCAATGGATTGAACAAACACTAAAAATCAAAAAATAATTTACATTTTTTTTGTTTGATGTCCTATCTTCAGCAAACAGACTTCTTTCGGACACTTGCGTAGGCTGATTCCCTACGCTACTTTTTTCGGTAAATATATTTACTTGTACGGAATATGAGTTTACTAGATAGCGAGGGGTAGATGCATTCATGTCTATGATTGGCTGTGACACTCGATGACTCGCTAACACTGTGCTATAGGTGATGCATCCATAGTTGGGCAGGTATTCCTATTGTTTTGTTCTGAAAGCATAGCTGGACATGCAAGCCAGTAGACTCCTGCCCAAATTCATTCTATAAAGTAGCGTTGACAAGTTTTTTACCAATTGGCAAAATCGGGGATGGCAAAAGATTGCTTATCCCTGCCCTTGGTAAAACCTGGTGGAAGTAGCAGATTTTATACAGCGTTCAGCCTGACCTGAGACTGCTAAGTTAATCTAAAATCCCAAATTCCAAATCTTTTAATTCCTTGGTGTACGCCGGTTTCTCAGAAAATCAGGTATATCTAATCCAGGTTTTTCTTTTGGTTCTGGAATTGGAGTTGGAGTTGGAGTAGAACTTGGAGTCGAGGTTGAGGGATTAACTGCGGGTTGCTGTGTTGTTGGACGCTTGGAGGTATTAGGTGCTACTCGAACGTTAGCCACGCTTTGTTGTACCGCAGCTTGCACTTCACCTGTAAATCCGGTGGCAATTACAGTAATTCTTACCTCACCTTGGAGCCTGTCATCAATTACAGCCCCAAAAATAATATTGGCGTTGGGATCAACTACCTCATAGATTGCTTCTGCGGCTGCATTCACTTCATGCAAAGTCAGGTCAGTACCACCTGTAATATTAAATACAACTCCTCTAGCGCCTTCAATAGAACACTCTAGTAATGGTGAAGAAATAGCTGCGATCGCAGCTTCTCTAGCTCTGGATTTTCCAGAGCTAACGCCTATTCCCATCAAAGCCGAACCTGCATCTGCCATCACAGCTCGGACATCAGCAAAGTCAACATTTACTAAACCGGGGATCGTGATGATATCAGAAATACCTTGCACCCCTTGACGCAGTACATCATCTGCATAGCGAAAAGCTTCTTGCACAGGCGTTTGTTCGGGGATCACTTCCAGCAGTTTATTGTTGGGGATAATGATCAGCGTATCTACCCTACTTTTTAGTCCTTCAATACCTTGTTCCGCTTGGCTGGTGCGGCGGCGTCCCTCAAAAACAAATGGACGTGTTACTACACCAACAGTTAGAGCGCCCATTTCTTTGGCCACTTCTGCCACGATTGGTGCTGCACCCGTCCCAGTACCACCCCCCATACCAGCAGTGATAAATACTAAATCTGCACCCTCTAAAGCCGTAGCAATTTCGTCCCGCGATTCCTCAGCTGCCTTTTGACCGATAGCAGGATTACCACCTGCTCCTAAACCCCGTGTTAGCTTCTGCCCAATTTGCAATCGACTTGGAGCGCCAGCTAAGGTAAGAGCTTGGGCATCAGTGTTAATTGACCAAAACTCTACCCCAGAGACATCAGACTCGATCATGCGGTTAACAGCATTGCCACCACCACCACCAACACCAATCACTTTGATGTTGGCGACCCGACCAGGAACAATCTCGCCAATTCGGCTATTTTCAGGAGAAATTTTCTTATTATCGTGATTTTGTCCGAAGTTCAGCCCAGAGTTATTAAAGGGATTGGTCGAGTTCACTGCCAGAGAGAACCCCGGCTGTCCCGTAGATTGGGAATTTTTATAGTTAAGTCCTTGGTTATTATCAAGTGTCATTGGATTTGTGAAAGGGTAGATAAACGACTTTTTCAGGTGTTATTCACCTCAGAGTCAACTTTAGTTTGACAATGCCACAATACTATGGCTTTGTTCTTTATTGTTTTCACTACTGCCAAGCCTAACAGAATTGGCAGTGCGAAAATTTGCTATGGGATAAGCTTTTAACACAGCCGATCGCACAGCCAATTCTAGAGAAGTATACCTATATTTATCTAAAACTGACCTGTATAACTTCAACCAGACATTAGTCTGAGCACAGGGCATAACTTGTAAAGACACACTACAGCCTATCTTCTCTGCTTCAATAATAATATTGTTAATAGGTTTCACCATTGGGGATGATTGCAACTTTATACACAAAATCTACCTTCTACTTACTTATCCTTAAGGTTAAACTAAGCAAGAATTTGCTTGTCAGACTATATCTGATTAATTTGTTGTTTAGGTGGTCTCAATGGACACTTTGTTGGAGCAATAATCTATCCTACAAGAACCCTCACTAAAGCGGCCAACAAATCAAGATTTTCTAAGAGATTTCGTCACCTAATAGGAATTACGGTACAGAACAGTCGAAACTGATTGCCCAGAAGCAATGCTTATGCAACTTTAGGCGTTATCGTTACAGATTGAAACTTCGGTAAACTGTCTTTGGAAGTGTCCTCAACAGACCAAAGCCAGAGCTTTTTGTCTCTGCACTTGGATGACGGCGTAAAGCGTTCTCATCAGTGGCCTCTGCTCACGAGTCTGAATCTGAATGAAAAGCTCAAGCAACTTTCTCTTTTTTGCATTGGGTTTAGCCAAAGAATGTATGGGCAGAAGGCATTTTGCAGGCTATAGACCATTATTAGATCGTCTGACATCTTGCACCCTAATATTAGATGTTAGGGTAACAATTGAGGGTATGTTACTCCCAATGGAGATTTTAGGATTGATCTTCTCATTTTAATTAGAAGTTAATGCCGATTTTCGTGCGATTTGCTGGAAAACTGAAAATAATTAATATATTTATCAGCATAAAGCTTTTTAATTTACTAGGAGCTATCAAAATAATAAACATGCTAAATGTTTTTAAGGATTTTGGGAGTTAATTTTTGGTCTTTTTGGTTCATCTGTACTAATGGAAAATCGGGATTTTTTAGATCAATATACTCTATTTGACCGGGATTAAATTTTGTTGCTAAATGACGCATTTGGGCGAGTACCTTAATTTGTTCAGATAGCTGGGGACCTGGAACACCGAGATGCACATTTCCTAATTCTGTTTTCAAAATTAAATTTGTTGGATTTTGGCAATCAATTTCCATCACTTTGACAGGACTTTGACTCACAGCTTCATGGAGTTGAGTCCAGTAGAGGCAGTATTGATTTGGCAAACCAATTACTCTGAGATTGGGTAATTTTCTAGTGGGATTCAGTGATGTATATTTTTCTAAAGGCATCCAGGCCCCACTTGCATCTAGCAAGCCGATTATTACTTTTTTGTTGCCACGTGTTTGAGTTACCGCTACAGGTACTCGTTCTTGGATTTCAATGATTAATCCAGGAGGAAATAGGCGGCGTCTGACGATCGCTTGGGCAATAGTTGGCTGTTTCTTTAAAGAGTTAGCGATCGCTGACGGTTCAATCCGCCACAAAGATTGAGGGTAAGACAGCACCAACAATGACTGAGTTGTTTGATCCGACAGCAATTTATTGCCTGATTTCATCACTATTTGTTTGGGAGCCTTTAGCATCCACACAGGTTGGACAGCCACCCATAACAATCCACCTGCCAAACCAGTAATAGCAAAGGTTCGCCAAATAGCTTGAATAATTTTCATCTGCCGCTGTCGGCGCAATTTCTGACGACGCTGGGCTAAATGCGTGCGGGAAACTGATATTATGCCAGCCATTCACACCTCTTTTGATTGCAATCTAAATTCCTTGACAAGCTCGTATCACTATTAATTTCAGTAAATACTGTTGGCATCTTTTAGCCGCTCTCCTCAAGACTTTTTTTATTTTTAGTAACACTTTACAGTAACTACACAATGATTATGGCGCTAGTTATTATTCCTATTAAAGTTTCCGGTGTCCATTTTTAACTGACTGTAGTCTTTTTGACAAGCTATTTTTAAAGATTTTTCCTTAAAGATTACAAAATATTAATTGAGATATGTGGGATTTTGCTTTCTTGACAAATAGAATGTGAAATGATAAATAAGTATTCCTGGTTCTCTGTATAGCTTGCTATAATTCATACCAGCTAGAGTAATCGACCATCTAAATTGAGAACAATGAAAATTTGTAGCTTTTTTTACTTTCTCTCTGAACCATACAATTTTGTAGCCGGTCAAACCGAAGGGAGAGATTGTCAAAACCTCAATAGTAGGTGTAAAAAGGACAGATATGCTTAAGACCTGACGGATCGAATGGTACTAATAAAAGATGCAACCCTTGTCAGGTATGGATATAGGGGATAGGGTGTAGGTTCGTAAAAAATCAAGAAAAGTAAAAATCAGTGCGAACATAAATAAAGTTCTTTGCTACGCAACGCTGGCGCAAACGTCACTATACCCCACACCCTACACCCCACATTCCAAAGCTTTGTAGATAATGGGTTTGCATTATCTTAGTGCTATTCGCTATTAGGGTCAATTAAATCTCTACCATACTACTGACAGTAATCTGGCAACAAGTGCTGTCTTTTGCAAGACACTACCACCTTGCGAGTCAATCCTGCATCTACATCCTACGATAGAGATTAATTGTATAAAAAATCCAAACTAAACTGCATCTACATAAACCTCTACATACATGAAAACGACATTAAATTTGTCACGTTTTTATAAAGCATGTAACCCTAGCTACACGCTAAATATAAGTAACGTCCTAGATCGGCAGTATTACATAGATTTTGCTGATGTACGTGGTTGCAAGATTGTCGAAGAATTGCAACGAACTATCATTCGGATTTCTCCTGATGAGCCAACCTGTCAGTTATTTACGGGTCATATTGGCTGCGGTAAGTCAACGGAATTGCAGCGCCTCAAGACAGAACTAGAATTGGCAGGATTTCATGTGGTTTATTTTGAGTCTAGTCAAGACTTAGACATGGCGGATATTGATATCAGCGATATTTTGCTGAGTGTAGCCCGTCAAGTCAGTGCCAGTTTAGAAAGTATTAGTATTAAACTCAAACCTGGTTACTTTACTAATTTGTTTAAAGAAGTAGGCGATTTTTTGCAAAGCCCCATAGAGCTTTCTGGACAAGCGGAGTTGTCCTTGGGTATTGCCAAAATTACCGCCAAAACCAAAGATAGCACCCAGATGCGGAACCAACTAAGACAATATCTGGAACCGCGAACCAATAGTATTTTACAAGCGATTAACGAAGAGATTTTAGAAAAGGCTGTTGAACAGCTAAAGCTAAGAGGTCAAAAAGGACTGGTAGTGATTGTAGATAATTTGGATCGAGTAGATATGCGTCCCTTAGCATCGGGGCGATCGCAACCAGAATATCTCTTCATTGACCGAGGCGAACAGTTACGCCGACTTAAATGCCACCTAGTTTACACAATTCCCCTGGCGTTAATTTTCTCCAATGAGTATGAGACACTAAAAAATCGTCTGGGGGGAGGGATTGCACCAAAAGTACTGCCGATGGTATTAGTGCGGCAAAGAGATGGCAGTGACTACGAACCAGGAATGTCACTAGTACGCCAGTTAGTTCTAGCTAGAGCTTTTCCAGAAGTTCCTTTGAATAGCAGACTTTTATTAATTACAGAATTATTCGATCACTCCCAAACCTTGGATCGTCTATGTCGCGTTAGTGGTGGTCACATTCGTAACTTATTGGGCTTACTTTATAGCTGTTTGCAACGACAAGATCCGCCTTTTTCTAGGGACTGCTTAGAAGCCGTGATTAAGGACTATCGTGACGATCTGCTATTAGCTATTGATGAATCCCAGTGGGAATTATTGTTTGAAGTAGTACAGCAACAAAGAGTTAAAGGTGAGTCTGACTATCAGAGCTTACTAAGAAGTATGTATCTGTTTGAATATCGCGATCCTGTGGGGCGCTGGTTTGGCATCAGTCCAGCCTTGGCAGAAACAGAAAAAGTTTTGGCTTGGCAACAAAACAAGTAATAGTCAATTGTCATTTGTCATTAGTCATTTGTTAGTGAACTAATGACCAATACCTCATATCCAATGCCTAATACTCTATATCCAATGCCCAGCCCCATATCCAATGACTAATGACAAACAGCTACGCCTCTACACAAAAGAAAATCAGCATACTTTGCAAAGACTGATTAGAGCGATCGCACTTTCCGAAGGTCAATTTGCTCTGATTTTAGTTCGATGTAACTATGGGCGATTACGTGAGCAAATGCTAGAGAATATTCGCTCGAACACCAAAGAAATTAATATCAGAGAAATCGTTCTCAATCCATCAACTACTTCTTTACACAGCACAATAATCTCAGAACTATCTTTAGATAATCCTGCGGTACTTACAGACTCTTTGCCATCTGCTGTGATGGTTTTTGGTATTGAGTCAATTACCGACCTAGAAAACTTACTTACAGGTATCAATCAAGCACGAGATATCTATGCTGCGACTTTTTCATTTCCGCTGGTGTTGTGGCTACAAGATGAAGTGGCATCATTGCTTTCAAGATTAGCACCTGATTTCAAAAGCTGGGCTGCAACCACTATTAAATTTGAAATGGCCAAAGCAGATTTAATTGCTTTGATCTCTCAAGAGGAAGAATCTCTATTTGCCAAAGTTTTAGAAGCAGGTGCTGAAACGTTTTTATCTAATGCCTTTTTAGATTTAGATCCGAAGTCACAACACCGCCACGAAATAGAATCAGCCCGTAATGATTTACTACGCCTGTATGGCGTTAAATTAACACCAGGATTAGAAGCTAGTTTAGAATTTGTGTTGGGGCGAGATAAATACGCCAACGATCAAATTAATGGTGCTCTAGCTAATTATCAAAGAAGCCTTGCATTATGGCAGCAGGAAGCAAGGAGAGTAGCAGAGTGGGAGGGTAATTCTTCTTTGCCTCTCTCATGTCCTCAACCTATGTCCCCCTCATCTTTACTCAAGCAAGCAATAGTACTATTCCACCTGGGGCTTTGTTATCACCGAATGGCAGACTTATACCAGAATACTAGTAGCTATTGCGAACATGCTCTGTCGTGGTTTAAACAATGCTTGGAGCTATTAGAGGAGGTACAAAGAGAAGACTTAGTTGCTAAATTCATTTTGCCTGCTTGTGAAATGCTGCAACGCTTACAAGCCTGGGATGAATTAAAAGAATTAGCTCAAAAGTCATTACACCTACATAAAACTTATGGAACTCCCGCACAAGTTGCTCAAAATTATGGTTTTTTGGCAAATGTGGCGGCTTCAGAATCGAATTGGGTACTGGCTCATGAATTAGCAAATACAGCACTTTCTATTTCCGAAGAAGTAACACAAGTTTCTCTGCGAGACGCTTTGCGAAGACGACGAGAAGAAAGTTGGTATCTTCTCTTGCTAGCACGCACACAACGGCATCTGGGTGAGTCGGAAGAAGCTATCAATAACTTGGAATGGGCGAGAGTAGTTTGTGAACTACAACATCAGCCATTACTTTACTTAGAGATTTTAGAAGAACTGCGATCGCTTTACTTTTTTGAGTTTCATAACTATACAGAAGCCTTTAAGCTGAAGCAAGAAAAAATAAAAATAGAACATCAGTATGGCTTTCGTGCCTTTATCGGAGCAAGTCAATTACAACCACAACGCCCCAGAATTAACCCAGTACTAGAACCTCACAAAATACCGTTTATTCCTGAAGAAATTGCTCAAGAAATATCTGCTTCTGGACGGCAACAAGATGTCAATCGCTTAATTGAAAGAATTGCCCGCGCTGACTACAAACTCACAGTTATTTATGGGCCATCTGGTGTAGGTAAAAGTTCAATTCTCAAAGCTGGTTTAGTCCCAGCACTCAAGGGAAAAGTTATCGGTGAACGCATTCCTATACCGATTGTTTTGTCTGTTTATACTGATTGGATAACAATCTTGAGCAGCAGTATCAACCAAGCATTAGCATACACCGGAATATCAGTTAATATTGACTCTACACCTACCATAATACTAGAAAGAATTCGGCTAGCATCTGAACGTAATTATACAATAGTTATCATATTAGACCAGTTTGAAGAATTTTTCTTTGTTAATAATCCTCCTACACAAAGAATAGAATTTTATAAATTTTTTAGTGAATGTTTAAATATTTCTTATGTAAAAATTATTCTTTCATTACGAGAAGATTATTTACATCATTTATTAGAATTCGAACGTTTGAGTCAGACAAATAGTACTGGTTTATATGATTTAGGAGTAATTAATAAAAATATTCTTGATAAGGATATTCGCTACTATTTAGGAAAATTCTCTAGCCGAGATGCTAAAGCCATAATTCACAGTCTTACTCAACGTTCACATTATGAACTAAGTGAGGAATTAATTAACCGATTAGTCCAGGATTTGACAGGAGAACTAGACGAAGTACATCCAATTGAATTACAAATAGTCGGTGCTCAATTACAAATAGAAAACATTACGACACTTGCAGAATATAAGCTTTGTGGTGGCTCGGCAAAATTGGTGGAACGCTGGTTAGGGGAAGTTATCAAAGACTGCGGTCAAGAGAACGAAGAGTTAAGTTGGAAATTATTATTTGAGTTAACAGATGAAAAGGGGACGCGACCTTTAAAAACTAAAGCTGATTTAGCGGCTGCATTAGTTAATAATTATGAGATAGATACGATATCAAGCTTTGACAAAGTTGGAGAACTGATTTTAGAAATATTAGTGGGTTCGGGCTTGGTATTGCGAGTTAGAGAAGAGTTAGGCGATCGCTACCAGTTGGTTCACGATTATTTAGTTGAACCAATTCGCCAAAAGAACAACTATGGTATGCTCGCCGAATTAGAAAAAATAAAACTTGAAAAAACTAGAGCGGAAGCAGCCCAACAACTCAGTCAAAAGCAACTAAATTTGGTATTGCAACGACGACTGCGGGAAGCACGGATAGCAGGGGCAATCCTAGCAATTATGGGGGGAACAATAGCAGCGTTATGGTGGCAAGCCGACTTACAAAAAAGAGCAGCAGTCCGTCAAACTCTACGAGCTGAACGCAGTGAAACCAACTTACAAATTAGTGCGATCACTGCTGCTAGCGAAGCTCTGTTTGCATCTAATAAAGAATTTGATGCCCTATTAGAAAGTTTACGGGCTTGGAGAGGGCTTAAACAAGCAGATGGAGTTCAGCCAGATACCCGAATGCGGGTGGTGACAGCCTTGCAACAAGCAGTTTATGGGGTAACTGAGGTTAACCGCCTGGAAGGGCACACTGATATCGTCTGGGGAGTGACTTTCAGCCCGGATGGTCAGTTGATAGCATCAGGTAGCCGAGATCAGACAGTGAAACTTTGGCATCCTGACGGTACTTTACTTCAAACCCTCAAAGGCCACACTGATGCTGTTAATTGTATAACTTTTAGCGCTGATGGTCAAACTCTAGCTTCCGCTAGCCTCGACAAAACAGTGAAAATCTGGCACAAAAACTCGCTTACAGGTGAATTTGACCCCAAACCATATAAAACCCTGAGAGGACATGAAGATTGGGTTTATAGCGTTAATTTTAGTCCTGATGGCGAGTTGTTAGCTACTAGCAGCAAGGATAAAACCATAAAACTCTGGCACAAAGACGGTAGCTTAGTAAAAATACTGAGAGGACATCAAGGGTGGGTTAACTGGGTAAACTTCAGCCCTGATGGTCAATTTATTGCCTCGTCCAGCGACGACAAAACAGTGAAAATCTGGCGACGGGACGGTAGCCTCGTTACGACTTTGCAGGGACATAAGCAAGGTGTGATCGTGTCTATTTTCAGCCCAGACGGTAAATTCTTGGCGTCAGCAGGTCGAGATCAGACAGTCAAACTTTGGCGGCGGGAAACTAACACTAATAAAGATGGTTTTGGCTTTTTTCCTTACAAAACTTTACGGCAGCATAACGGTACAGTATGGAGTTTGAACTTTAGTTCGGATAGTAAAAAGTTAGCTTCCGCAGGTGAAGACAATACCATAAACCTCTGGAGTATTACTGGTACTTTACTCAAAACCTTCAAAGGACACAGCGATGCTGTCGTTAGCATTGCTTTCAGTCCAAAAAACAAATTGCTAGCTTCAGGAAGTTTCGACAAAAGTGTGAAACTATGGAGTTTAGATGCTCCAAGACCGTCTATTCTTCAAGGGCATCGAGATCGAGTTTTAAGCGTTGCTTGGAGTCCCGACGGTCAGATGCTAGCTTCTGGTAGTAGCGATCGCACTGTCAAACTTTGGCAACGATACACCAGCAGTGGCGAGGTCAAAACTCGACTTTACAAAACTTTGGTGGGGCACACAAATAGAGTTCCTAGTGTCAGTTTTGACCCAAAAGGTGAAATGCTGGCTTCCGGAAGTTATGACAAAACTGTGAAACTTTGGCGGCTTGACGGTACTTTAATCATGACTCTCCACGGACATAGCGATAGTGTCATGAGCGTCAATTTTAGCCCTGATGGTCAGTTTTTAGCATCAGCTAGCAAAGATAAAACAGTGAAACTTTGGAACCGCCAGGGCAAGTTGCTCAAAACCTTAGTGGGACATCAAGGTTGGGTAAATAGCGTTAATTTCAGCCCTGATGGTCAGGTTTTAGCCTCTGCCAGTGACGATCAAACTGTGAAACTTTGGCGGCAGGATGGTAGTTTGCTCAAAACTTTCTCGCCCCATGATAGCTGGGTATTGGGTGTCAGCTTTAGCCCCACTGACGAGTTGCTGGCTTCTGCTAGCTGGGATAACACAGTGAAACTGTGGCGACGGGATGGGACGTTGTTAAAAACTTTATTAAAAGGGTACAGTGATAGCGTCAATGCCGTGACTTTCAGCCCCAATGGTGAATTACTCGCCGCCGCCAGTTGGGACAGTACAGTCAAACTCTGGAGCCATGATGGCAAATTAATTAAAAGTCTCAATGGGCATCGCGCTCCAGTATTAAGTGTTAGTTTTAGCCCAGATGGTCAAACACTAGCATCAGCTAGTGATGACAACACGATAATTCTGTGGAATTTACATCTTGACGATCTGCTTGTTCGTGGTTGCAATTGGCTAGGTGATTACCTTAAGCACAACCACAATCTTGAAGAACGCGATCGCCTTCTTTGTGATGGGATAATCCGTACAAACCCTTTTTAATTACAAATTACGAATTAGGTTGAAGCCTCAATGAGCAACCGCTCTTGGTTTAGCGGTTGATGAGGCGATCAAAGTTATTAATTCAGAGCTAGAAATAAATTTCGAGTTAATCAGCCAAAGGAGCGATCGCTCTCCAAAAGTTCATGGCTATTTTCTTCGGGAGCCTCTTGTGGCAAATTCGCTAAAAAGGCTTGTAGCCTCATCCGCTCAATATAGGGCCAGCCCCCCTCAGACTCAATATCTTTCAGCAGTGAGTAAAGTTGGCGACGGTTAACAGGCAAACTCTCTTGAAAAACTCCATCCCGGATCTCTCGGTGTAACTGCTCTAATTGCCGCAGCAAAGCTAAAAGAGCTACAGTATCGCCTTCACAAGCTGTAGCGGCATCATACACTACAGTTGCGATCGCTTGCAGTTTACTAGACAACTTCTCTGATTCAATATTTTTGTAATCGTTCATGCCACCTTTTCCGTATAAATGAGGTCAACTCAAATTTACCGGAGATTTTTAATTTTCCCTAGTTTGTCAGTATTGATTCCTCTAATCCTCCTGTCTACCTGTTACTGCATCTCCTCACTTGCCCTAGTTAGGGTGAATATAACTAGATTTGTATCTTTATCAAAAGCAATAGCGATCGCTCCAAAAAGAGCGTAGTAACCTTTAGCATAGGCTTTACAGAAGCTAGATGCGATCGGGACGAGACTTTCTTGGATTTTGAGAACTTTGATTTTGAGTTGAAAAAAATCGTATGATCTGGCTGATTTACCCATCCAACAATGGGCTGTATGTAGTAACGTCACATACATGATACAAAAAGACTTGGGCGACGCCGCTTTTGCAATAAGCGAGAGCAAAGTCCGAAGCAGACACCCCTGTTCGCACTTTTCGAGACACAAGCATTTATGCTTCTCTGTGTGAGGCTTACTCATACACTCGCCCAACTCTAAACAAATGCCACCAACAGTAAAACTAACTGTTGGTTTTTGCTCCCCTAGTGACACACATCCAAAATGGATGCAGTGTGCTACTTAGTCTGGGGTTTACACCCCAAGCTCAAGATAGCGACACGTTTAACCACGTTTAGCAGAGAAAAGTTTGAGCAGCGTCTGACAACTAGACATCCGAACACTAGCTTCAACTCTCTTAATCAGAGCAAAGCCGTGTCCGAACAAAGGTAGGTTTTCGCAGAGTAGCGGCTTCTCATCAGAGATCAAAGCTTCGATGCAGTTTTACAACTTAGATATTAATTTTTGAGATTGAGGTTGACCATGAGGTATCGCGCTTTAATTGTTGCATTCTTGGCTTTGTGCCTGGGGCTAATAACCGCTTGTAGTGATGCTCCTGCTAGCAGTAGTGGTAGAGATGTACTCACTTATGATCAAATTCGCGGCACTGGCTTGGCTAACAAATGCCCCCAACTAGCAGAAACAAGCCGTGGTTCCATTCCCATTGATTCTAGCCAGTCTTATACCATCAAAGAACTTTGCTTGGAACCAACTAGCTTCTTTATCAAAGAAGAACCTGCTAATAAACGGCAAGAAGCAGAATTTGTTGCTGGCAAATTGTTGACCAGATACACTTCCACTATTGACCAGGTGCAAGGTAATCTAAAAATCAACGCAGATAATAGCCTAACCTTTACGGAAACTGATGGTCTTGACTTCCAAGCCATCACTGTGCAACTTCCTGGTGGTGAGCGAGTACCTTTCCTCTTCACCATCAAAAACTTGGTTGCTCAAACCCAACCCAGTTTGACCAGTATTAACACCTCTACGGACTTTGAAGGCACTTTCAAAGTTCCTTCCTATCGTGGTGCTGCCTTCCTAGATCCCAAAGGTCGTGGTGTCGTCAGTGGCTACGATAATGCCGTAGCTCTCCCCGCCCAAGCAGATGATGAAGAACTTACCCGCACTAACGTCAAGCGTGCTGAAAATCTCAATGGCAAGATTTCTTTGCAAATCGCTAAAATAGACAGTTCTAGCGGTGAAATTGCTGGTACTTTCGAGAGCGAACAGCCATCTGATACAGATTTAGGTGCTGGTGAACCTAAAGAAGTCAAAATTCGCGGTCTATTTTATGCACGGGTTGAACCGACTCGTGGCTAAATCCTCGAAAGTAAGGCAACTGACTGGCACTCAAAACGACAATTCTGTAAGTATCAGACTTGATCGCAAAAGTTAAACTATCCACCCTCTTTAAAAAAGAGGGTGGATAGATTTTTTACAAAAATGGGGAAAAGTTAAATCTGAGTAAAATAGCCCTGACAGTTGGGAAAATTTTTATTCCTCAATCTTATGGGTCACTTGATTTATCACTTTAACCTTTTCCCTTTCATTAAAAGAATATAGACTTAAGTACAAAAAAGGGTGAGATGCCCTTTTTTTATTGGCTTGCGTAAATATACATAGTTTTTTTTTAAATTATTAGTAATTTTTAACTATTGGATGAATTTTAGTTAAAAGGGCACGTAATTTCACTGTAAATCTAACTTTTGCTTATCAAACAAACGCTCGACTACTGTTGTTTTGTTTCTCTAAATTAACTTTATCATTAATTAATTCAAGTTAAGTACAATCTCGGTTTGATATTTAGTGATTAATTTTATATTTTATTTCTATGTGGTTCTAAAAAAGCTACAGATAATACCAAAGATAAATAACCAACTAAATAGTGATTTCGCCAATTTAAATTTTGCTCGATTGTCAAGTAAGCTATGGAGTTTTAATAGAAAGTCTTTATTATCTACCATAGTATTTACTAGGAAATATTGCATTATATTTCCTTTGATATCGTGCGATCGCAGCTTAATTTAAAAAGCGAATAACTGATTCTTTATTTGCTCAATAAACCCGGTGCTATGCCTACCACAGTCACCAATGAACTAAAGCACGAAATTTGGCAGTTGTTGCGAGAATATCAGCAATCTCCGTCAGAAAACATCCGCAATCAACTGGTAAAACTCAATTTTGGACTTGTGAGAAAAGAAGCTCACTATTGGACAAATCAATGTCATGAAACCTACGATGATTTGCTCCAAGTTGGATGTTTGGGTTTAATCAGAGCTATTGAAAGATTTGAAATTTCTAAGGGACATGCCTTCAGTTCCTACGCTCTTCCCTATATTCGGGGTGAAATTCAACACTATCTCCGAGATAAAGGTGTCACCGTGCGAATTCCTCGGAGATGGTTAGCGCTCCAACAGCAAGCAATAGGAGTATCACGTTCTTGGCGTGAAAAACACAATCGTCAACCAACCGACTCGGAATTAGCAGCAGCACTGGAAATTTCTCCAAACGAATGGCAAGAAATTAAATTAGCATGGGTCAATCGCGCTCCCTTGAGTCTTGATGTGCCAATCCAAGATGGAGAAGAAGGTTCTACCTGCTTGGGAGAATTGGTTCCAGATCCTCACTATCGCAGCTTTCAACTGGCACAAGAAGACCAACTTCGCTTACAACAAGCGTTGGTTCAGCTAGAAAAACGCACCCGCGACGTGTTGGAATGTGTGTTTTTGCAAGATTTGACCCAAAAACAAGTTGCAGAACATTTGGGCATCAGTGTAGTAACAGTTTCCCGTCGAGTCAAGAAAGGACTGGATTTGATGAAAGAACTTATGGGTGTCGCAGAAGATTGACTGCAAACAACAAACCGCAGTTCTACTGGGTATGCAGTGCTAAAAATAACCCTTGAAATTTAAAAAATTAGGTTATAAAGGGAAGATACTTTGCCTTTGATCCAAATTTTAGGCATGTTGATTTCCACTTTTCAATTTTCCAATGGCTTTTGAGAAAGGCTCATGGGCATAACTTCAAAAATTACAATTGCAGCTATTCTAACTTTGGCGCTCGCCGGATGTGCTTCTGAAGATACACAACAAGCCATCACTCCTGTGCCAGTTCCCAAAATAGCAAAAAAGTCGCCACCAGCGGCTCAATCCTTTAAGAATCCAGTGATACCGGCCAAACAGGTCTCACAAGTTAATCTTGCATCTGTTAACTTGATTCAATCCACTAATGCTACAGAGCGGACACGAGAACTTGTAGTATCAAAAGCTCGCAGCGATCCTTTTACAGAACTTTTCGGGCAGACTGTTCCTGGAATGTCTAAGACATCTGGAAGACCACTTCCCGTGTTGCCTAAGCTACCTACTGCATTACTAGGAGTACGAAAAGTTCCAACACGCACCATCGCTTTAAATCCAAAGAAAAATAACGTTTCTTCTGTACCAAAAAAAGTCAATCCTACTTTGACTTCAGTGTTGCCTAAAGTTTTGCCTCAAGTTGTCCCTAACCCCACTTTAGTTTCTGTATTGCCACCGCCAGCACAGCCTGAATTAGCAAGGGCAGTGGTTGTGACTGGTGTAGTTCTAATTAGTAAAGAACCACAGGCAATTATCAAAGTACCGGATGAGCCGACAAGTCGGTATGTACAGGCGGGACAGCGATTAGCAAATGGCGTACTGATTAAACGTATTGAAATGAATCAGGGCTACAACCCCATCGTGATTTTGGAACAATATGGTATTGAAGTTGCCAAAATGGTAGGGGAAGGGACTGTCAAATCAACGTCGTCAGCTGCATCAGCTAACGGCAATGCTATTTCAGTGACAACGCCCCCCCCAAATACCTTTAATGTGGGAGCTTCATAAAGATGGAGACTAAGGAAAAAGTTGAATTCGCTGGTTTGCCTTTAGCTGTTTATAGAGAAATAGCAGCTCATTTACGTCAAGTCGAGGGGGTGGAAGTGGATTTAATTCCCCAGTCATCCCAACAGTTTGATTACAATCAAAGTCAAATTGCTGGCTTAAGCCTCTCGTGGACACCAAACTCTAGCTTAGAAAATCGGCAACGAGTTAACCAGATTCTGGCTTACTATCAAAATCGCTATATGAATCCTATTTGATTTTTTGATTTGTGAGAATTACACCCCGCAGAACCCCGACTTCTTTAATAAGTCGGGGTTCTTGTTGTTCATGAATGATTCTGAAGTTCATTCCACAGAGCAGCGATGTCTCCGACGGGCTACGCCTACGCAGTAAGCATTATTTAACATAGGTTCATAAAAAATACTGTCTAACGACCTTACAAGACACAGCAAGGTGAGGATTTCAAAAAGCAACGTTATGATAATTAATGCATTAATCGAGCTTGGGTCTAATAATAAATAAGTTGGCACAAATAAACTTCCAGAGTACGGAGACGATTAATTGCCTCTGTACAGCAGTCAAAAGCCATTGCTCTTGAGTGTATATTTAGGTGCTGCGTCCAACCAAAATCAGCCGTTGTACAAATTTCCATAAGGATAATTCAAGTGACTAGGACTAATTCAGACTTTCTTTCTTCGAGCGATCCGGCGATCGCAGGGTTAATCAACGACGAACTACAGCGTCAACGGGATCACTTGGAGTTGATTGCTAGTGAAAACTTTACCTCAGCTGCTGTACTGGCGGCTCAAGGTTCGGTACTGACAAATAAATATGCTGAGGGTTTACCTGGCAAACGCTACTATGGCGGGTGTGAGTTTATCGACAAAATAGAGCAACTAGCGATCAATCGCGCTAAACAGATATTTGGGGCGGCTCATGCGAATGTGCAACCCCATTCTGGCGCACAAGCCAATTTTGCTGTGTTCCTGTCGCTGTTGGAACCAGGGGACAAAATTATGGGGATGGATTTGTCTCATGGGGGACATCTTACCCACGGTTCTCCTGTCAATTTCTCAGGTAAGTGGTTCCAAGTTAGTCATTACGGTGTCAGTCAACAAACAGAACAACTTGACTACGATCAAATTCGCGAGCTGGCGCTGAGGGAGCGTCCTAAGCTCTTGATTTGTGGTTATTCGGCTTATCCCCGTGTAATTGACTTTGAAAAATTCCGTAGTATTGCTGATGAAATCGGCGCTTACTTACTTGCCGATATTGCTCACATTGCTGGTTTGGTTGCTAGTGGTCTTCATCCTGATCCCATTCCTCACTGTCACGTAGTCACAACAACTACCCATAAGACTCTACGCGGTCCTAGAGGTGGTTTAATCTTGACTAGCGATGCAGAACTAGGTAAAAAGCTAGATAAATCTGTTTTTCCTGGCAGCCAAGGCGGGCCATTGGAACACGTTATTGCTGGTAAAGCAGTAGCTTTTGGAGAAGCCCTCAAGCCTGAGTTTAAAACTTATTCTGCCCAAGTAATTGAGAATGCTCGTGCTTTGGCCGAACAACTGCAAAATCGTGGTTTAAAGTTAGTATCTAACGGCACTGACAATCATTTAATCTTAGTAGATTTACGTTCTGTAAGCCTAACTGGTAAGCAGGCAGATCAGTTAGTCAGTACTGTGAATATTACTGCTAACAAGAATACTATTCCCTTTGATCCGCAGTCACCATTTGTTACCAGCGGTCTGAGATTAGGTTCGCCAGCAATGACCACACGGGGCTTAGGAGTAGCAGAATTTACCGAGATTGCCAATATTATTAGCGATCGCTTACTTTCTCCAGATTCCGACGTAGTAACCCAAGACTGTCGTCAACGGGTAGCGGCATTGTGCGATCGCTTCCCCTTATATCCCCACCTGGAACTTCCTGTACCAGCATTAGCCTGACATGATAGTTAGGAGTTAAGAATTAGGAGTGATGAGTTTTAAATATTGAACTATTAACTCCTAACTATTAACTTCTAACTATTAACTTCTAACTCCTAACTATTCCTTCTAATGAGTGCAGAAATTATTTGTGTTGGTACTGAATTATTGCTAGGAGATATCCTCAATGGCAATGCTCAATTCTTGGCGCAACAATTAGCGCAACTAGGTATTCCCCATTACTATCAAACAGTGGTTGGGGATAATCCAGAACGGTTGAAGCAAGTTATAGAAATTGCTATTTCCAGAGCGCAAATTCTCATTTTCACTGGTGGACTCGGCCCCACACCAGATGATCTCACCTGCGAAACCATCGCCGATTTTTTTAAAGTTCCGTTGGTAGAACGTTCTGACATAATCGAAGACATAACCCAGAAATTCGCCCAACGTGGTCGGGTTATGTCACCAAGTAACTGCAAACAGGCTTTGATTCCCCAAGGTGCAGAAATTTTACCTAACCCCACTGGAACAGCACCCGGCATCATTTGGCAACCTCGTCCTCAAATCACGATTTTTACCTTTCCCGGTGTTCCCAGTGAAATGCATGTGATGTGGGAAGAAACAGCTGTGCCATTTCTCAAAAGTCAAGGTTGGGGTAAAGAAATTATTTACAGTCGGAGTTTAAAGTTTTGGGGTATTGGTGAATCTGCTTTAGCGGAAAAGGTTGCTTCGTATTTAAAGTTGCCAAATCCCACAGTCGCCCCTTATGCAGGTAAAGGGGAAGTTAGATTGCGAGTTTCTGCAAAAGCAAATTCAGAAGCAGCCTCAGAAGCCCTAATTGCGCCCATTGAAAAACAACTTAAAGAAATTGCCGGACTGGATTTTTATGGCGTTAATAATGATACTCTCGCTTCTGTAGTTGGTCAGTTGTTGCGGGCATCAAAAGAAACGCTTTCAGTGGCAGAATCTTGTACTGGCGGTGGTTTAGGGCAAATGTTGACTGAGATTTCTGGGAGTTCTGATTACTTTTGGGGTGGAGTAATTTCTTATGACAATTCGGTGAAGGTTAAGCTGCTGGGGGTTAACCAGGAAGATTTAGATAAATTTGGGGCGGTAAGTGCTACCGTTGCAAAGCAAATGGCTGTTGGAGTCAAAACCCGCCTTGAAACAACTTGGGGACTGAGTATTACTGGAATTGCTGGTCCAACTGGAGGGACAGATACGAAGCCAGTGGGTTTAGTTTACATTGGTTTAGCCGGGCCAAAGGATGAAGTGACAAGTTTTGAGTATCAGTTTGGAACTGTGCGAGGTCGAACTTTAATTCGTCATGTGAGTGCGAATGCAGCGTTGGATAATCTGCGCCGGAAGTTGTTGAGCAAGTAGTCAGGTATATTATGTTTGTCATACAAACTGTATGGCAAACGAACCTAACGATGCGAATTAATGCACAATTAGATGACGAGTATGCTGACAAATTAGCCTTTATTTAACAGCAGACTAATCAAGCAGTAACGGATGTGATTAAGTCTGCTATTGAGTTGTATTACCAGCAGTTTCAGCACGAACAAAAGAATTGCCATAGCATTCTGTTCACTTTCTGTCTGTGATTTCTGCACCCCGCTTCCAAGGGATTTCTAATTGAAACTCAGCATTTCTTTTGTAGTAGTTGTACCACTCATCAGATATCGGACTGAAGAAAAAATCAGGACGCAAACGCCCCAATCGTAAAAAGTCAGTTGCGATGGCGTAACTGCCCACTGGAAGCGATCGCAAGTTAATTGACTAAAGGGCGATCGCTAACTTTTCTCTAGGTTTGTTAGCGTAGCTTATCGTAGGTATCGCTCATTTACAAAGTCTGTAAACTGTTTAATTCTAGTTTTAACGATATAAAATAATCTTTATTCAAAATTCAATCTATCAAAATAGTGAATTTATCTCATAACTATTGATGCTAGAACTTCTATCTAGAGATCGATATGGCTAATAAGCTAAATGAAGTAAAAATAGTATACTAAATCACATGAGATTGTATTGTATGAAATCCAATTATGTTGCAAAACAGTTTTCCACCGTAAAACGCTGGATGGCCACAGCGCTGTTTTGTATGTTAGCGATCGCTTTCGTTTGGCAAGGTGCATTTTTCTCGAACACCTCAGCAATGGCCGATCCTGCTGCAACCTTGATTGCATCCTCAGACACAAGCGATCGCGCCCAAGAGAAAGCTAGTAGAGATGCTGGACGAACCAAAAATTTCATTGATGATACAGCAGATAAAGTTAAAGATGCTGCTAAAAGCAATGCTAGTAAAGTTGACCAAGCAACAGACAATGGTAGCTTTATTGAGCGCAAAGCCAAGAAAGATGCCGCTACAATTCAGAAGAGAGCAAATGAAGATGCATCTCGGACTAAAGAAGCAGTAGACAACACCAAGAATGTTGTTGAACGTACTGTTGAAAACATTAAAGATGCTTTTGGTAAATAGAGATATAGATATAGCAATCCTATTGGATTTGTAAAAATCGAAAGCTTCAAATTTCCGACTTCTTAAAGAGGTCGGAAATATTGTTGTTTGCGAGTAATTTTGGAAAATCTAAGGTTACATCAATACTATTACAGCAATTTACAGGTAGTTAAACATTATGGTAGGGTAACACAGATAGCTCTGCATCCCTATAAGGGGTTGTAGTTAATGCCTCGTTTCCAGTTGGAGACTCTTAACGAGATATATACTAAATAAAGTTAGCTCGAGTAATCAAGTAGCTTTAGATACATATTTGTCACAGTTATAAGAATTAGCGATCGTTGATAAAATTAGCTGCTGTCAACTAACAAGAGTAGAAACTATAGTTAAATATTTACTAGCAATTATGCTAGATATGTAGCTGTAAATAAAATATTTGACATTCGTTTGTACTAACTTACAAATGGCAAAATTGAGTAATCTGCTTAGGGAACTTCCGCAAACTACTCCTAGAAAAATTGTTTTTCTATACTGATGAAAAACAATTTTTAAGTAGCATTACTTATTGGCAAATGTGTTATAACATTAACTGATTGCAATTTAATTTGACGAATTGTTAATGGTTAACAAATTTTTCTCCATTATCAATTAAGAAGTTATACTTTCCACTACAACTTAGTAACAATGTAAGAGTTTGATTCTGTGGACAACCCGACCGTGGGAAAATCAAAATACCGAGACTCGAAGTTAGAGAGGAAAACCTTATAATATGCATCTGAGCGAAATCACCCATCCTAATCAGTTGCACGGTTTATCTGTTCGCCAACTGCAACAGATTGCCCGTCAGATTCGAGATAAGCATCTTCAAACAGTAGCAGTTAATGGTGGACACTTAGGACCAGGGTTGGGTGTTGTCGAATTAACACTAGGACTTTACCAAACACTGGACTTAGATCGGGATAAAGTGATTTGGGATGTAGGACACCAGGCTTATCCCCACAAACTGCTTACAGGACGTTACGATCACTTCCACACCCTTAGACAAAAGGATGGAGTTGCAGGTTATCTCAAGCGGGGTGAAAACAAGTTTGACCACTTTGGGGCTGGACACGCTTCTACAAGTATTTCAGCCGCATTGGGTATGGCTTTAGCGCGAGACTTGAAAGGGGAAAAATTTAAAGCCGTTGCTGTGATTGGCGATGGCGCACTCACTGGGGGTATGGCTTTAGAAGCCATCAACCATGCGGGACATATGCCGAAAACGAACCTGTTGGTTGTTCTCAATGACAACGACATGTCCATATCTCGCAACGTCGGCGCGATTCCTCGCTATCTCAACAAAATGCGTCTTAGCCAACCGGTGCAATTTATTAAAGATAATCTTGAGGAACAGTTTAAGCAAATTCCCTTTGTGGGTGAATCCCTGTCACCCGAACTTGGACGCATCAAAGAAGGTATGAAGCGTTTGGCTGTTCCAAAGGTAGGTGCAGTTTTTGAAGAACTCGGCTTTACCTACATTGGGCCAGTGGATGGGCATAATCTCGAAGAATTGATTGCCACCTTCCAACAAGCACATCAGATAACAGGCCCAGTCTTGGTACACGTAGCAACAATTAAGGGCAAAGGTTATGAAATTGCTGAACTAGATCAAGTTGGCTACCATGCCCAAAGCCCCTTCAACGTCGCAACTGGCAAAGCCATTCCTTCTAATAAACCCAAACCTCCAGCTTATGCCAAAGTCTTTTCTCACACTCTGGTAAAACTTGCCGAACAAAACCCCAAAATCGTTGGCATTACTGCGGCTATGGCGACGGGGACAGGTTTAGATAAACTTCAAGCAAAACTGCCGAATCAATATATAGATGTCGGCATTGCGGAACAACACGCAATTACTCTAGCAGCAGGACTTGCAACCGAAGGAATGCGCCCCGTTGCTGCTATTTATTCCACCTTTTTACAACGCGCCTACGACCAAATAATTCATGATGTCTGCATCCAAAACCTGCCAGTATTCTTCTGCTTGGATCGGGCAGGAATTGTCGGTGCTGATGGCCCCACTCACCAAGGTATGTATGATATTGCCTATCTGCGTTGTATTCCCAACATGGTAATCATGGCACCCAAAGACGAGGCAGAACTGCAAAGCATGATAGTCACTGGTGTTGAGCATACCAGTGGCCCGATCGCAATGCGCTACCCTCGTGGCAATGGCTACGGTGTTCCCTTGATGGAGGAAGGTTGGGAACCTTTGGAAATCGGCAAAGGCGAGATTCTGCGTACAGGCGATGATGTGTTAATCGTCGCTTATGGCACAATGGTCTATCCAGGAATGCAAGCCGCTGAAATTATCAGCGAACACGGCATTGAAGCAACTGTAATTAATGCTCGTTTCGTTAAGCCGTTGGATACCGAGTTGATTTTACCTTTAGCGAAGAAAATCGGCCGTGTTGTCACCTTAGAAGAAGGCTGTGTAATGGGTGGCTTTGGTTCTGCGATCGCCGAAGCTTTACTAGATGCAGATATTCTCGTTCCTGTCAAGCGATTTGGTGTACCAGATGTATTGGTGGATCATGCTGAACCTAACGAATCTAAGACAGAACTAGGTTTAACTAGTCATCAAATAGCAGAGAGAGTGTTGCAAGCTTTCTTTAAACAGCAAGTATCTGCTGTGGTTTAGTTTACTTATCAACAGTATTATCTAAAAATAACCCCTGTTATAGGGGTTATTTTTATGAGAATATTAGCGATCGCTAATATTCTCACTCTTCACCAATTACAATAAAATTAAAGCCGACTTGTCTTTCGTGACTGCTAGTTCTGGAGATCCTGAGCCTGATTATTCTTTAATTCCCAAATCCCAGATTGCGACTTGAGCTTTGTTGGAAGTTAATATCTTTAACGATAATTTGATAATTACATCGTTTGCTGTGTCTGGGGATTGAACATCAAATCTTTCCCCGCCTTGTTTTGTTCCAGACGCAAACAATAAGTAGGTTGGCACAATTAAACCGAACTATACAAAGTTTTGTATGGGTAAAGGGAAAAGGTTAAAGGGTAAAGGTTTTTCCCTTTTACCCTTAACCTTTACCCTTCTTAATTTAGTTGTGTTTTTTAGCACCTACTTACTTAGCTGATTTTATGGTAGGGGCAATTCATGAATTGCTCCTACTAGTCTGTAAAGTTTAAATTGATGGGTAAAGAAGTTCGTAGTAAGGACTTCAGCCCTTATTTTCTAAGCAATAAAGTGCTTACTACAAATTCTCAAGATTAATTTAGACATTGTACTACCTGGCTGGAAAAAATTTTTACTTATATAACAGATGTACGAAATATTTATAGAGTTTTAAATAATGCCCCGCATTTTTGACAACATAGATTTGCAACTACTACCGATTTTACGAGAAACTCTCAAAATCTCCTATCGGGCAGATTTTTGCGTTGGCTATTTCAACCTCAGAGGTTGGCGAAGAATTGATGATTTAATCGAACAGTATGTTGGTAGTGAAAATGCTTGTTGTCGTTTGCTAATTGGGATGCAAAGCTTACCCAGTGATGAAATTTATGCAGCATTTAGCCTTGTTAGTGGTGATGGAAGGATTGACAACAGTAGCATTGTGCGGTTTAAAAAACGCATGGCGGCGGAATTTCGCCAGCAATTGACTATCGGTGCGCCGACTAATCAGGATGAAGCGGGGTTACGGCGGTTAAGTCATCAGTTAAGAACTCAGAAAGTAATTATTAGACTGTTTTTGCGCCATTCTCTTCACGCCAAGTTATATCTTGTGCATCGTCATGACCCCAATACTCCCACAGTGGGATTCTTGGGTAGTAGTAATTTAACCCTTCCGGGACTGGCGAAACAAGGGGAGTTAAATGTTGATATTTTAGACCACGATGCTTGTAATAAACTGCAAAAATGGTTTAGCGATCGCTGGCAAGATTACGGTTGTGTAGATATATCCCCAGAATTAGCGGAAATTATTGATCAGAGTTGGGCTAGCCAAGATTTAGTCTCACCTTACTACATCTACCTGAAGATAGCTTACCACTTATCCCATGAAGCGATCGCCGGACTTTCTGAATTCCGCATCCCCCGCGAATTTAATAATTTATTTGACTTCCAAAAAGCCGCCGTACAGCTAGCAGCACGTCATGTAACTAGGCGTGGTGGCGTGTTAGTGGGTGATGTGGTCGGTTTGGGCAAAACTTTAGTTGGAACCGCTTTGGCTAAGATATTACAAGAAGATTGTTTTTTAGAAACACTAATTATTTGTCCAAAAAACTTAGTGTCAATGTGGCAAGAATATGTAAATAACTATCGGTTACTTGCCGAAGTTATGCCAATTAGCCAAGTACAAAATAAGTTACCAAAACTCCGGCGTTATCGAGTTGTGTTAATTGATGAAAGTCACAATTTACGGAACCGCGAAGGGAAACGTTATCGAGCAATTACAGAATATATTGCAGCTAACGAAAGTAAATGTATTTTATTATCTGCTACTCCTTACAATAAAAGTTATCTTGACCTTTCCGCGCAACTGCGGCTATTTGTGCCAGAAGACGAAGATTTAGGATTAAGACCAGAAGCTTTAATTAATGAATTTGGCGGCAGTTCTATAGGAGAATTAGAGTTTATTAGAAAGCATCAATGTTCAGTCCGTTCTTTAGCTGCCTTTGAGAAAAGCGAACATCCTGATGATTGGCGAGAATTGATGAAGCGTTACATGGTGCGACGTACTCGCTCATTTATTAAAGATAATTATGCCTACACAGATGAAACAGGGCGAAAATATTTAGAATTTTCTGATGGGAGACGTTCTTATTTTCCTCAACGTTTACCTCGCAGTCTTAAGTTTCCTCTAGAAGGTTCTAACACTGACTTTTATTCTCGTCTTTACTCTGAGTTAGTCGTAGAAGTAATTAATCAACTAAATTTACCTCGTTATGGGCTAGGAAATTACGTTATTGCCAAACACAAACAGACACCTACAGACACCGAGCAACGCTTTATTAATAGCTTATTTCGTGGCGGTAGGAGGTTAATGGGTTTTTCTCGCACAAATTTATTTAAACGTTTAGAAAGTAGCGGTATTGCTTTTATTCAATCAATTGAACGCCACATTTTACGAAACTTTATTTATTTATATGCCCTAGAGCAGGGGTTTGATATTCCTATTGGAACTCAGGAAGCTGAGTTGTTAGATACAAGTAATAATGATGAAGATGCCGATTCTGTAGCAGCAGCTTTGTTTGATACAGAAACGGAAGATGATGATTCTGACCTAACCCCCCAACCCCCTTCCCTACTAGGGAATGGGGAGAATTCAAAGCCTCTCTCCTTGCAGGAGAGAGGTTTTCCAGATTATGTGAAAAGTCAAGAAAAAGTTTTTCGTCAAAGAGCAGAATTAATTTACCAAGAATATACAACTCGATATCAACGAAGATTTAAGTGGTTGCGTTCTACACTTTTTGATATTAAAAAACTCAAACGAGGTTTATTAGAAGATGCCAAAGCGCTGATTAATATATTGCAACAGTGTGGTGAGTGGAATCCTCAAAAAGATGAGAAACTTGCTGCTTTAATTAAACTATTAACAGAAACTCACCCCAAAGATAAAGTACTCATTTTCACACAATTTGCTGATACAGTCCGCTACCTTGCAGACAATTTGCAGTCGAGTCATATTACTCATGTAGCACGGGTGACAGGTCAATCTAAAGACCCAACATTAATGACCGGAAGATTTAGCCCTATGAGTAATGGAAAACGAGAGCAAATTTCATCATCAGATGAGTTGCGGATTTTAATCGCCACCGATGTTTTAAGTGAAGGTCATAATTTGCAAGATTGTGCAATTATCGTCAATTGGGATTTACCTTGGGCGATTATTCGCTTAATTCAACGTGCGGGAAGAGTAGACCGCATTGGACAAAATGCTGATAAAATTCTTTGTTATTCTTTTTTACCAGCCGAGGGAGTAGAACAGATTATTAATTTGCGGGGACGACTCCGCAAACGATTGCAAGAAAATGCGGAAGTAGTGGGAACTGATGAAGCTTTTTTTGAAGATGATGATGCACGGGTAATTCTCGACCTCTACAATGAGAAATCTGGAGTTTTAGATGGCGAAGAAGATACAGAAGTTGATTTGACATCAGAAGCATTTCAAATTTGGAAAAAAGCCACCGATGGTAATCCGGGTTTGAAAAAGACGATTGAAGAAATGGAAAATGTCGTTTATTCTACCCGCGCCCATACTCCGCAACCTGTGCAACCAGAGGGAGTATTGCTTTATATGAAAACCACCGAAGGAAATGATTCTTTAATTTATGTTGACCGCAATGGAAATAGCGTTACTCAATCACAATTAGCAGTGCTTCGGGTAGCGGCGTGTGAAGAATCTACCCCAGCGATACCGAGAGATAAACAACATCACGAATTAGTAAACAAGGGTGCTGAATTGATTGCTGAAGAAGAGAAAAATGCCGGGGGTCAATTAGGGCGACCATCAGGTGCAAGGTTCCGCAGTTATGAACGACTGAAAATTTATGTTCAAGAAATGAATGGAACACTATTTGTTAGCGAAGAACTTTTAAAAGCAATTGATGAGATTTACCGTTATCCTTTGCGACAGTCAGCCATTGATACTCTCAACCGCCAACTGAGAAGCGGTATTAATAATCAGCAGTTAGCTGAGTTAGTTGTAGCGTTACGAATGGATGACCGTTTGTGTATTGTCACAGAAGAACTGGAGAAGCGAGAACCTCAAATTATTTGTTCTTTGGGATTATTTTCTAATTCGTAATTTTTAATTAAGGCAATAGACGCGATAAATCGCCGTCTCTACAATAATTAGCCCTTTGTAGAGACAGCGATTCATAGCGTCTTTGTTATATTTAAAGATATAATTTAACTATTTTAGGAGTAATTTTTATGGTTATATTATCATCTAATCTTTCTTTAACAGAGTTTCTGCAATTACCAGAAACTAAACCAGCTAGTGAATATATTGATGCAAAAATCTACCAAAAACCAATGCCGCAGGGAAAACATAGCAGAATCCAAACTCGTTTATCAACCGAGATTAATCAAGAAAGCGAACCTGAGCAAAAGGCTTTAGCATTAACTGAATTACGCTGCACATTTGGAGGACGTTCTTTAGTTCCAGATATTGCTGTATTTGAGTGGTCACGGCTGATTGTTGATGAAGATGGAGAAATTGCGGATAAGTTTCAAATTTATCCAGATTGGATAATTGAAATTTTATCACCTGACCAATTTCCTAACCGGGTGATTGATAAAATTATTTTCTGCATTAATCATGGTACAAAATTAGGTTGGTTTATTGACTCTAACGATAAATCGGTGATGGTATTTCAACCTAATAAATTGCCAGAAGTAAAATATAATAATGATAAATTGACTGTTCTTGATGTATTAACAGATTGGCAAATTACGCCAGCAGATATATTTAGTTGGTTAAAAGTTAAATAGTTAAAATGACAGTTAGCAAAAAAATTGTAGGTTGGATGGAGGCTTTGCGTAACCCAACCTACGTTTAATACTTCGGTTAAAGCAAGAGACGCGATGAATCGCCATCTCTACAAAGGGCTAATTATTGTAGAGACAGCAATTTATCGCGTCTTTGTTATGTTTCGGAAAATACCTAAATTAGAAAGCAAACTGGAGTTTGAGTAAGTCAAAGCTGCTTTTGCTTGCGGAAAACACCAAAATGAATAAGTCAAAGCTGCTTTTGAGTAAGTCAAAGCTACTTTGACTTGCGGAAAACACCAAAATGAGAAAGCAAACTGGGGTTTGAGTAAGTCAAAGCTGCTTTTGCTTGCGGAAAACACTAAAATGAGAAAGCAAAAGCTTCTTTTGAGTAAGTCAAAGCTTATTTTGAGAAAGCATTTCAGTATTTTAAGAAAGTAAACGGGCATTTTTATAAAGCAATTAGGCATTTTGATAAAGTAATCAGCAAATATACCTGACAATTAAAAATCATAGTTGTACAAATAAAGCCGCCGCTTATAAAAATTGGTAATAGAAGCTTACCGTAACTTTGCCCCAATGTTTGGAGAATCACAAAGAGTTGCATTAACTCATTAAAGCAAAGATAGCTGGCATTACGCTTGGGTTAAGGACTATCGGTAAAAAATTTTGGGTTTTCGAGACGCGATAAATCGCCGTCTTTACAAATGTTTTGGTTTTATCTGAACTATATTGACTGATGATTTTCTGTAACTATGAATACAAACTAACTTGTGATTTGGTGAAAACTTGCACATTAGATTGCAATCAATAATTTATGCTATAAAAAACTCAATATGCATATTATCTTTAAAATTTCAATATTCTTAATTTTAAATTTATAATTTGAAATCATCCCTAGTGTAGATTAAAAATTGCAACTTCTTAATAATTTATTTTAAATTTACGAAGAGGTTTACTAGTATTCTGCTTTGTTAAAATTGAATTGCTGCTATCAATACAAAAATGTATTTAAATAAAGTGTAATAAATTACTATATAAATCCGGCAGCATTTACTTAGTCGTCATCTTAGAACCGTGCAAATTCATCCTCACTCGAAATTTAACCATAGCCGCGATCGCCCTGAACAAGGTTTGCAAAATTTGCTTGATCGCCTTGTTAAAACAATCCAGCGCGATGAGTTAGTGCGGCAAACAACCAATCAACTCAGAGAATCGCTTCAGGTTGATCGGGTGGTGTTGTATTATTTTTACAGTCAGTGGCAAGGACAGGTGACTTTTGAAGCTTTGAGTTCTCAAGAATTCTCAATTCTGGGTTCCACTGGCCCAGATGATTGTTTTAACAACGAGTATGCTGCTTTATACTTAAGAGGACGAGTAAAGGCGATCGCTGATATTGAATTAGAGCCAATCCAGCCTTGTCACCGAGACTTTCTCCTCAGTATGAAGGTTCGTGCCAACTTAGTTGCACCAATTGTCATCCCTAGAGGATTATGGGGATTACTAGTAGCACACCACTGTCAAGGGCCTCATAATTGGTCGACATCAGATATAGAAATGATGCAAACCGGGGCACAAACTCTAGCAACAGATCGTAATATTCTAGAGAGTTAAGTCACTGTGTATTCAAATAGCATACAGTAAAGTAGCAGAAATCCTCGCCAGCACTGATTTTTCTAGATAAGGAGAAAAAACTGTGAAATTTGGTCATACGGTCATCTGGGTAGATGATGTAGTTAAAACAGTTGAGTTTTACGAAAAAGCATTTGGTCTAGTTCGCCGTACTCTCCAGGATAAAGGACAATCGATCTGGGCGGAAATCGAAACCGGAAACACTACACTAGCTTTTTCCTCTAGTAGCGAAGCACAGAAGTTATTTCCTGGTGGCTTCCATCCGAACGATCCCACACAACCACCGCCATTAATCCAAATATCATTTATTACTCCTGATGTTGGCAGCGCTTACATGAGAGCGATCGGGGCAGGTGCAAAAACACTAGATGCTCCTAAAACCCAGCCTGGGGGACAAATGATTGCTCGTGTTCGCGATCCTAATGGTGTGTTGGTGTCGTTGGTAAGTGGCTAGTACTGCAAGGCGTAATTCGTAATTCGTAATTCGTAATTGTAATTACCATTGTGTAAGGGTTTTACTAATTCAGGCTTAAAACAAGCAAAGCTATAATTACCATAGCCTCTAGCCATGTTCCATACTTCTATGACTCACCTTTTAACACTGGAACTGAACGATCAGATTTTCACCGCGATTCAGCGTCAGGCTGAGGCAATTGGCGTTCCTCCTGAACGGCTAGCTGCAACATTGCTAGAGCAACAGTTTGGGCAAGTTTTTAAATTGTTGTTGTCTGAAGCAGAAAAGGAGACAGCACGAGCTAGATTTGAACGCCATTTTGGGGCACTTAATCTCGAACATACGATTGATTTGAACAATGAGAGCATTGATGCAGATTTGGTGAGAGAGTATGCCAGTAACCACGAGGAGGGTTAATGCTCCTCGATACCTCTGGATTGCTTTGTTTGCACTATCACACTGAGCCTTTGCATACTGAAGCTAGTGCTGCCTATAAAAGAGCAACAATCCGATTAACTCACAGCTATATTATTGCTGAGTACGTCGCGTTAGGTACTGCAAGGCGTTTTCCGCGTTCATCCGTCCTTGCTTTTGTGGTTGACTTGCTAGATAACCCAGACATAGAAACGGTTTGGATAGATGAGTCATTGCACAGGACAGCAGTCGATCTCTTAATGGGGCGCGAGGATAAAACTTACTCTCTGTGTGATGCGTTGAGTTTTGTGCTAATGCGTCAGCGCGGTATTACAGAAGCATTGTCTACCGATCGGCATTTCGAGCAAGAAGGGTTTATCCGCTTACTGCGACCAGCAGGCTAACACGATAATGAAAGATTTTATGGATTCCAATGCTTTGCTGTGTGCAGCGATCGCAAATCATATTACCACCAGTCCTCAGCAACGAATTACTTTCGCTCAATTCATGGATTTGGCACTATACCACCCTGAATACGGCTATTATTCTAGCGATGCAGTCAAAATAGGTTTTAAAGATAGTGATTTTTTTACCTCTCCTAACCTCTGTGCTGACTTTGGTGAGTTACTAGCAGAACAATTTTTTCAGATGTGGGAGATTTTAGGAAAACCTGTACCCTTTTCTCTGGTAGAAATGGGAGCAGGTCAAGGACTACTAGCTTTGCATATCCTTAAATATCATCAACAGCACTACCCAGATTTTTTTACGGCGCTAGAGTACATTATTGTTGAAAAGTCCCCAGCTTTAAGACAAGAACAGCAGCAACGCTTGCAAGATTTCCCTGTGCGTTGGTGTAATTTAGAGGAGATACCACCAAATGCGATCGCTGGTTGCTTTTTCTCTAACGAGTTAGTAGATGCGTTCCCCGTGCATCAATTCATCCTAGAAACGGGAGAACTCCGAGAAATTTATGTAACCACAGATAGTAACGAGAAAGAAACCTGCTCATCATTTGTAGAAGTCACAGGGGAACCTTCAACGCTCCAACTAGCTGAACATTTGGATTTCCTGGGAATTGACTTGACCCAAAGTGCATATCCAGATGGCTACCGTAGTGAAATTAATTTAGCGGCTGGTGACTGGTTGAGTATAGTAGCAGACCGCTTGCAGCGCGGCTATGTGTTAACAATTGATTATGGCTACCCCGCCAGTCGTTACTATAATCCCAGGCGATCGCAGGGAACGTTACAGTGCTATTATCACCACCGTTTCCATGACAACCCTTATATTAATATTGGGCGACAAGATATCACTGCGCATGTTGATTTTACAGCTTTGGAACGCTGGGGTGAAAAGTACAATTTAAAGAATGTTGGTTTTATCCAGCAGGGATTATTTTTGATGGCGTTGGGGTTAGGCGATCGTATTGCAGCCCTTTCCGAGCAAAAGCAACCTCTCTCGCGGTTACTACAGCATCGGGACGCACTACACCAACTTATAGATCCCACAGGACTCGGCGGCTTTGGAGTCTTAATTCAGAGCAAAGGTCTGGACAATACAGAAATTTCTCAACGATTAAAAGGATTGATCCTGCCAGAGTAAGCGTAAAGAAAGAAAAGTTAAAACTCTATTTAAGAATGCAGTATCAGTCTTATTTAGACTAGCATAACAGTGATTACTGTAAAGTTAAACACACTACCAAAGTAATAATTATGTCCACTCATGACCTGTTAATGCTAGCAACACTACTTACCCCCGGTCTTTTACTTTCAGTGATAATTATGTTGACTTTTGCTGCCGGTGGTTGATTGCAAGAGTTAGGAAGTAAAAAAACTGGAATTTAGGATTGTATCTTAAATTTCAAATAACTACTTCCCAACTAAATTTGAATCAAACAATGCGATGTTCATAATGAGCTATGAATCTCGATGACTCGCTCTAAGCGTTGGCGCAGCCTCTCTAAGAGTTGCTATGCGAACGCTATCGGTGACGCTGTATTAAAGGAACGTAAAAAATGAAGGTGGCATTTCTGGGAACTGGACTGATGGGACTACCAATGGCTCAAAGGTTATTAGCCGCAGATATACAGCTAGTTGCCTACAATCGTACCCCAGAAAAATTAGCACCACTACAAGCAGCTGGGGCTGAAATTGCTATACATCCCCGCCACGCCATTCGTGCTGCTGAGTGCGTAATTCTCATGCTGACTAATGCCCCAGCCATTTATAATGTGTTGCTTTCAGATACTGCTTGGCAAACTCTGGAAGGACGTACGATCATCCAAATGGGAACAATTATGCCCACAGAAAGCCAGGAAATTAGAGATGCAGTTCTTGGGGGTGGTGGTGAGTACTTAGAAGCACCCGTATTAGGGAGTATCCCAGAAGCAAAAGCTGGCAAGTTGAGTGTTATGGTAGGGGCCGAGCCAGAACAATACGAACGCCACTTGAAGTTACTCCAAAATTTTGGCACAGAACCTTTACTTATCGGGCCAGTGGGATCTGCGGCGGCGCTTAAATTGGCACTAAATCAACTAATAGCTTCTCTAACAACTAGCTTTGCTCTAAGTTTAGCTTTTGTCCAGCGTCAAGGTGTTGATGTCGATGTGTTTATGCAAATCTTGCGTGACAGTCCCCTCTACGCACCTACCTTTGACAAAAAGCTACAACGGATGTTAGATGGCAATTATGCCGATCCCAATTTCCCCACAAAACACTTGCTTAAAGATACGGAATTATTTATCTCAGAAGCTAAATCTCAGAATTTGGATCTCAGCAGTGTTAAAGGAGTGCGGCAAATTTTGCAAACGGCCGTAAAAATGTCATTTGCTGATGATGATTACTCATCACTATTTTCTGTTATTAAGGAATGGGGAGAAGCAATCGGGGAATAAAGAGTTTAAGCTCATCTCACGCCTGAAGTCAGTAGACTGTGGGGAAAAGGGTAAGGGTTAAAGGGTAAAACTATGAAATTTTTCTTTACCCTTTAACCTTTACTCAAGACAGTAAAAATACTATCACGCAGACACAACTGGAGACTACGACAAGGTGGACTATTTAATTTAGATGGTATGACGATCACTGACCATTAATAGTAGTTGATTGAGGGAATGGTAGAGATTCAGGCACAGGCGAAGGCTGAGGTTCGGGTTGAGGATTGAGAAAATCTTGCCAAGCCTTAATTTGCTCTTGCGCTGCACTGTAAGCAGCACTACCGCGTGGAACCGATTTGGCAATGTCAATGCCTCTAGCAATATCAGACTGACCTTGAGTCCGTGCAATTTCTAACAATTGCTGACTCCATTGATCAATAGCCTGATTTGCATCCATACGTAAGATGCTATTGTTTGAAACTCGATCCGCCAGTCGTATTGCCTCAACTAAGGCTTCTGGAGTGCCAGCTGCCCCTACTTCCTGGGCTTTTTTCCAGTTTTCTCTAGTGCGGATTTGCCCTTCCCACTCATTGATCGCAGCTTGTGCTTCTTGTGAAAGCGCCCTTCCCGATGAGGCAATTTGTTGAGCTGTGCTAATGGCGGCGGTGAGATTTCCACTCTGGGCCAGTTCTTGCGCTTGATCTAAGTAAGGTTGGTCTTGAATTCGCTCAATCTTTCCTACCCAAGTACGAATTTTTTTCCGTGCTTCTGGATATAATGCACGACCTTTACGAATTTCGCTGGCCTGGGCGATCGCAGCTTGCAAGGAGTTAATATCCTCGAATATTGCTATCTGTTCGGCGCGGTCTAAGTAAGGTTGGTCTTCAATTGTCTCCACTTGGGCATTCCAGCGACCTATCTCTTGCCTAGCTTCTGCGCCTCTAGGATTATTAGCAGGAATCAGCTGTACTTGAGCGATCGCTGCTGTTAAATTAGGGACTGTTCCCTGGCTAGCCAATATTCTTGCTTTTTCCAGATGGGCAACATCTTCAATTTCCAACTGCCAACGAGCAATTAGTTGCTGTGCCTCGTTATACACTGGTCTGGAGGGATCGATTTGTTGTGCTTGAGCGATCGCTGCCTCTAAACCAGAAACATTACCGATCCAAGCACTCCTTTTCGCGTCAGCTATGGCAATAAAGTCATCAGTTTCACCTTGTAGTTTCGTACTTTCCGGTATTTGCCTAGCAATATTCAGCGCTTCATCCGCATCCTGCTTGTCTAGTTTCGCCTGTGCCAATTCCAGCATTTTGCGTCCAAATGCCGGAATCGCTTCTTGAGCTTTTTGGTAAATATAACTTTCCTGCCCAATCGACTCGGCTAACTTGATCGCTTCTAATAAATTATCGACTACTTTGCTGTTTGCTAAACTTTCGGCTTTTCCTAACTTATCACCATCTTCTCGCGCTGTGGCAATGAGACGATTCAATTGGTCGTATTTAGTACCCGCCCAGTATTGATTGTCTACACGTAGCATTTTAGCGGATAACATGAACGCCGATTGCCAGCGTCGTTCTTTTACTTCGGCGATCGCACCGTTGTATGTGGCTTCAGCCTTTGACCAAATTGACTGCCATTTGTCAACTTGTTCATTGACTAATTTATAAGCTGCTACATCTTCAGGTATTTTCTGAGCAGTAGCGATCGCTTCCTCTAAATTCCCTGTTTGGAAACTTTGATCGGCTAGCTTCAAAATATCCCGCGACCATTCTTCGATGAAACGATCGATTTCTCCATGCAACGGGTGATTTTGTGGTAGTTGCTTCACCAGAGCGATCGCTTGCAATAGGTCGTTCACTGTTTGCTTAGAAGCCGCTAACTGAGCGCAATGTAGCCGCACAGAAGCACTAGCTAGCGGCCAGAAAATCGATGGGCAATTAGGGGCAGTTGGCAACTTTAGCAGCATTGCCATTGCCAAAAATCCTACACTACCGGGAATCAACATTAGTAGTACTAGCCACAATGTCCAGCTTTTCATCCAGCGTGGCCATTTCCTAGAAGTACTACTGAGTTGGGCAGTTTCTTCTGAATGACTATTTATAGATGATCCTTTCGTATGGTTTTTTTTTCGCCGCTTCACTGACTTGGAGGTAGAACCAGTAGCTGGGACATCAAATGGCTGAGTTTCACCGAATTGTTCTGTTCGGGATAATCTTTTGTTTTGATCTGGCTCTCTTCCACTGGCTGAAGACCAACTGTCTGGAATATCCCGCTCTGTCATCTCTCACACCAAAATAATTGAATAGCGCTCTGTTTTAGGTTGATAATTCCATTGTTGACATAGTAACTTTCTCATCATTAAAAAGCTACTTTTTTGATTATCTCTCTCCACAGAGTACCATTATCAATCTCAAAAATCAGTGCTATTTTATACTTTATCCTCAAATGGCAGATTCGGCTTGCAAATCGGAAATTAGTTGAGCTAACTGATCGCTACTTGCCTGGTAGACGTTGCCGCAAAAGTCGCAAGTTGCTTCAGCACCATCATCCTTAATAATCATATCTTGCAGTTCAGCTTCTCCCAAAATCTTCAGTGCCCCCAAAACGCGATCAAAAGAGCAACCACAGTGGAAGCGCAACATTTGGCGTTCGGAAAAGATTTCCAACCCCATATCTCCCAATAAGTCACCAAAAATTTCAGGTAACGTCTTGCCAGCTTGCAATAATGGCGTAAATCCTGCTAGACCAGCTACCCGTGATTCCAATGTTTCTACTAAGGCTTCGTCTCTGGCGGCTTTGGGCAATATTTGTACCAATAATCCTCCAGCAGCAGTTACTCCGCCTGCTCCCACGAACACACCTAAAACTAAAGCCGAAGGTGTTTGTTCGGAATTCACGAGATAATGAGCTACATCATCACCAATTTCGCCAGAAACTAGTTCTACTGTACTAGAGTAAGGATAACCATAACCGATATCTCGCACAACGTAGAGGTAGCCGCCACCCACAGCACCACCAACATCTAATTTACCTTTGGCGTTGGGAGGCAATTCTACAGATGGATTCCCGACATATCCACGTACCGTACCATCTAAGCCTGCATCTACCAATATGCCACCCAAAGGCCCATCGCCCTTAACGCGGACATTCACCCTCGATCCAGTTCGCTTCATACTAGAAGCCATTAACAAGCCCGCCGTCATAGTCCTACCTAGTGCTGCCGTTGCCACATAAGAAAGCTTGTGGCGCCCCCGTGCTTCTTCTGTTAAACGTGTGGTGATCGCACCTACGGCACGAATTCCACCTTCGGCTGCTGTTGCACGAATTAACTGATCCGCCATGAATAACCTTACATTTCTTAACAAGTTCGCTTTTTCTATTCTAAGTTCTCTGCCACCAGAAAAGTCACCTAGTCATAATCAGTGATTGTATTTGCAATATTAGAAATAGCGATGTCTTAATCTTTAGGTAATTCGAGAAAAATGCTGGGTAATTTTCAACAAAGCCAACTGCGGATCGAAATCGAAGCATCAACAGATGCAATTCGTGACAGTCTGCTGCATCCCGTGCAACTAAAAAAATGGCTTTTAGGACAACGTTTTGCGTCAGGAATGCCAGAAGAACTGCTTCCCGGATTCCAGTTTACAACCTGGACTGGGCCAGTCGCGATTCATCATCAAGTAAACGTTGTCAAATCCAACTGCCTCCGCTTAGTACTCAGCGGAGGGATTGATGGGTTCCACGAATGGTACTGGGGAGAAGGTTGGGTACAGTCCCGCTTGGAAGGAATTTCAATTTTGCCTTTGAATTTGGGTCAAACACTCAGCTTGTTGAGCTTGCGTCAGTTTTTAGCAACTCAAGAACGTTGAATCGACTGAACCTGAAAAGGGGATTTTCCTTGTCTCTATAGCTAGCCCTTTCAAGGTAACTCGAAAAATCTCTTTTTTCTTCTTACGCCACGGACACTTTGCTCAATTAGGGAAACCCGCTTATGCAAGTGTCCTCCTCTGTTCCTCTGCGGTTTAAAAATAATTTATTTAACCTGAGTTCGGGATAAGGAAAGGAGCAGGTAGTAAGCTGAAAATAACGAC
>NZ_JAVRCI010000064.1:0-38423 GCF_034530835.1 Nostoc sp. DedQUE12b
GCGGTCATCAGGGTTTTGTCAATTCTGTTGCCATTAGCGCCGATGGGCAGACGATTGTTAGTGGCGGTACTGATGGCACTGTGCGTTTGTGGAATCTGCAAGGTCTTGCTTTAGCTGAACCTTTGCGTGGTCATAAAGGTTTTGTCAATTCTGTTGCCATTAGCGCTGATGGGCAGACGATTGTTAGTGGCGGTGATGACGACACAGTAAGGTTGTGGAACCTGCAAGGTCTTCCCTTGGCTGAACCTTTACGTGGTCATGAGAGTTGGGTTTATTCTGTTGCCATTAGCGCTGATGGGCAGACGATTGTTAGCGGTGGTGAAGATGGTACTGTGCGGTTGTGGCGCGGTGACTGGCGTGCATGGTTGCAAGTTTGTTGTGACAGGTTACGTTACCATCCCGTCTTCACCAATCCGCAAACAGAGGAAGCAAAAGCCGCCTGCGAAACCTGCCAAAAATATGTTTGGAGCAAAGTCAGCGGGTAAAAACACAGCATTGCTGTGCCTCTAAGAAGGTCTGCACTCGACTCAATTGCAAACGGCTATAAAGGCAGTAAGTAAAGAAAGGAGAATACGAAAAAGAGACTTATTATCTTCTCCATTTAGGCTCAGAACTCCAGTTTTCACCTTCAAAACTTGGAAGTTCATGCTCAAAACTCGGAATTTTATGTTCACAACTGCAACAGCCGAGATCCAAGGGTAAATTATGGTGAGTGAAAAGCTTAGGCGTAACCCGCACTTTGACAAAGCTCACCCTTTGTCCTTGGAATTTTTATTAGTGTTATTTAAATTTAACTGGTATATGTGGGCACTCTAAAATTAAGCAACATACTGGAGACTAATTTCTATGTCCACAGCCCCAATTAGTGCAACACTAGCGCAATCAGATAGAGATGCTGTGTTGCAAGCGATCGCCACCATTAAAGACAAATTACCATTTTTGATTGATTTAAGTAACGAGGAGCGGAAAGCTTTACCCAAAATGGGAGATAAAAGCCGCGCCTTTGTCAGTAAAGCATTGGAGGTGGCGACACAGAACCCAGAGTTTTTACCGCGATCGTTTGACCTTAATGAGATGCGGAAAGACGTACAACTATTTGAAGCTTTGTATCCGGTATTGCTATCTTTGTCACAATTACAAGAATTGCTGGATGATACATCTATAGCAGTGGGTAGTGAAGCTTATGCAGCCGCGTTGCAGGTGTATAACTATGCCAAAGCTAGTGGACAAGGCGCTGGTTTAGATGGAGTAGTTGAGGAAATGGGGCAAAGGTTTGCCCGTAAATCTCGGAAATCCAAGCCTCAAGCAGCAGCGTTGTAGAAAATAGCTCGGCGATCGCACTTCTAAGGTGCAATGTTGAGGCTAAGAACTCGGATGTTGGAGTAAATTGCTCGGCGTTCCGAGTTCTGAACTCGAAGTTTCAACCTCAGAACTCGGAGTTTCATGCTTACAACAGCAACATCTGAGATCCAAAGGTGAATGATGGTGAAAAAAAGGCGATCGCTCTCCCTTTGAACTCGGAACTTCGTGTTTTGAACAGTAACAGCCGAGATTCAAGGGTGAATTATGGTGAGTGAAAGGTGTAGGTGTAGCTCGCCCTTAGAGGATGTTTGAAAAGTATTTTTGGTAACTTCTAGACCTCGGAAACCTAACCCCACTAGGGCGTGTTTTCAAACTCGTTATATCCTAAAAAAAGACGCGATCGCTTTGTGATGATGATGAACCGAGGAGACTTAAGTAACGAACGCTGGGCGAGGTTAAAACCGTTACTACCACCAGAAAAACCAAAACAGGCAAGCCAAATAATGACCACCGCACGGTGGTGAATGGCATCCTCTGGATACTCACCAAGCGAGCGCCGTGGCGAGACCTCCCAGAACGTTATGGAAAGTGGCAGACTGTGGGCACAAGGTTTTACCGTTGGCAAAAAGCCGGAGTCTGGAACCAAATTTTAGAACATCTACAAGCGATGCCTGCGGCGGGCTACGCCTACGCAGATCAACAAGAAAACCTAGATTGGGAAGTTCATTATGTGGATGGAACCGTGATCCGCGCCCACCAGCACGCAGATGGTGGAAAAAAGGGGGTGTTCGCGTAGCGTCTCGAAGAGAAGAAGACGAGAAACTAGGCCGTTCTCGGGGTGGTTTCAGTACAAAAATACACATTCGGTGTGAGGGTAAAGGTAAACCCATAACTTTTATTCTCAGTCCTGGTCAAAGAAACGAGTCCATTTTTCTAGAACAATTAATGGAACAAGGCTCAGTTAAACGTTCTGGGCGAGGTCGTCCACGTTTACGCCCTTTGCGATTAGTTGGAGATAAGGGTTACATAGGTCGGAGAATACGTAGTTATTTACGCCGCCGTAGTATTCGTCTGACCATCCCACGACTCTCAAATGAACCACGTCGAGGCCCTTTTAGCCGTGAAATCTATCGTCAACGCAACATTGTTGAACGTGCTATCAACCGACTCAAGCAATTTCGCCGCATTGCTACCCGATATGAAAAACTTGCTGTAAATTATACAGCCATGATAACGATCGCCTCCATTCTGTTGTGGTTATAGTTTGAAAACACGCCCTAGTGCGTGTCATCAATTAGGTAAACTGAAATCAGAACTGCTGAAGAAGAGTAAAAAACAAGAAAACAATGACGCGCCGATACGCACTACAAGATGACCAATGGCAGAGAATCAAAGACCTGCTACCTGGGCGAGAGGGCTATGTGGGAGTCACGGCGAAAGATAATCGATTGTTTGTCGAAGCAGTGTTATATCGTTACCGAGCAGGCATTCCCTGGCGTGACTTGCCTTCCCGATTTGGGGATTTTCGGGTGATTCACACCCGCTTCAGTCGATGGTCAAAAACAGGCGTGTGGGAGAAGGTGTTTCAGCACTTAGCAGATGATGCCGACAATGAATATGCAATGATTGACAAGGGCGTTTGTCCGCGCCCACCAGCATAGTGCAGGTGCAAAGGGGGGGAGCCATCTACTGAAGCCATTGGTCGCAGTAAAGGGGGATTGAGTACCAAGATTCATGCTGTGGTGGATGCGTTAAGCAACCCACTGAGTTTTCACTTGACACCAGGACAAGCCTGTGACCTCGATGGAGCAGACCAACTGCTACCCAATATTGTAGCGGATACAGTATTGGCAGATAAAGGCTATGATGCTGATGAACGAGTGATTGAGCGACTTGAATCTTTGGGCAAAATCGCAGTTATTCCTCCCAAACGCAACCGTACTGCACCTCGTGACTACGACCGAGATTTATACAAAGCCCGTCATCTCATTGAAAACTTTTTTGCCAAACTTAAGCAGTACCGAGCGATCGCAACGCGCTATGACAAACGTGCTACAAACTTTTTAGGTGCAATTTATCTGCCTGCTTCTGTCATTTGGCTCAATTGATGACACGCCCTAGATGGCCATACAGATGATGTAGAAGCCGTTGCCATCAGCCCCAACGGAAAGTGGTTAGCTAGTGGTAGTGCTGATACAACTATCCGCATTTGGAACGTGCAGACTGGCGTACAAGTTCATCAGTTATCGGATCAAAAGTGGGTAAGAACTGTTGCTTTTAGTCCTGATGGGCAGACCTTAGCTAGTGGCAATGAGAGTGGTACACTCAAAATTTGGCGGCTCATGGATGATGCTGTTTTAAAAACCCTGAATACTCATTCACAAGCCCTGCGCTCAGTGACTTTTAGCCCTGATGGACGGACTTTAGTCAGTGGCAGTGCTGATAGGACAGTTAAACTCTGGCAAATGCCCACTGGTAAATTGTTGCACTCCCCAATTGGACATTCAGGGGTTGTGTGGTCAGTGGCTTTCAGCCCCGATGGCAAGATATTAGCTAGTGGTAGCAATGATAGCACTATCAAGTTATGGGGGTTGCCTGAAGGCAAACTCTTGGAGAATTTGCTCGGGCATGAGCGAGGTGTACGGTCAGTAGTTTTCAGACCGCATGGAAACATGATAGCCAGCAGCAGTGCCGACAAAACCATCAAACTCTGGTCTCTTCCTAAAGAGTGACAAGAAGCTTTCAGAAACAGGCTCAACTATTTCTGATTCTGTTGAACGGTTTAAATTCAAAAGAGTAAACGCATGACCACTTATCGCACAGTATCGATCGATGGTTTAGATATCTTTTATCGTGAAGCTGGTTCTCGCGATCATCCGACGATTCTGCTATTGCACGGTTTTCCTACCTCGTCTCACATGTTCCGCAATCTAATCCCGGTGTTGGCGGATCAATTCCATCTGATTGCACCTGATTATCCTGGTTTTGGCTATAGTTCCATGCCAACGGTGGATGAGTTTGATTACACCTTTGATCGCCTTGCCGAAGTGATGGCAGGCTTTGTCGATACGATCGGATTGAAACGCTATAGCCTTTATTTAATGGATTATGGCGCTCCGATTGGCTATCGATTGGCAATACAGTATCCAGAGCAGATTGAAACGCTGATTGTGCAAAATGGCAATGCCTACGAGGAAGGACTCGGTGATTTCTGGAAGCCCATGCGTGCTTTTTGGCAGAATAAGACACCCGAAAATGCCGATCGCGTGCGACAGGCTCTAGCAAGCAAGGGCACGAAATGGTATTATACGACTGGAGCTAGGAATTTAGAAATGATCAGTCCTGATACCTGGACTCTGGATCAGGCACTCCTCGATCGCCCTGGCAATATGGATATTCAATTGGCATTAAAATACGATTACCAGTCCAATGTGCGGTTATATCCACAATGGCAAACTTACTTGCGCCAATATCAACCACCGACGCTAATTGTATGGGGCAAAAATGACCAGGGCTTTTTAGTTGAGGGAGCTTATGCCTACAAACGCGATTTAAAAAACCTGGAGTTTCATTTGTTTGATACGGGGCACTTTGCTCTGGAAGAAGATGGAGACGCGATCGCAGACCATATTCACCGCTTTCTGACCACTCACGTTGTAGAGAACACCAAGCTAACCACTAATAACAAATAGTTTTGGCTGGGAAACATGTCGGTAAAAAGTGATTGTCATTCCACAATTACTACTCATCAAGCAACAGTGTTAAATCAATTAACTTAACAGTGCCATCTCAACAGATTGTCTACAATTTATTAAAGGAAAATGTCATGGTTGCTCAAGCAAACTCGCAAGCAGCAAAAATTTTGGAAGTTGCGGATGATCCACGTCTTTCCAAAGGAACGAAGGAATTTTTAAAAGTGCTGAATTCAGGGGGTGTGGCACTGGAGAAACTCACTCCACTCGAAGCACGTCAAGTCCTTGTAGATGCACAGGCTTCCGTTTCAGTAGACCTTTCAGGCATTGAAGAGTCCCAAAAGACGATTACTGCTGATGGTTATTCAATTACCCTCAATATTGTACGACCCTCAGGGGTCAAAGGCACATTGCCTGTTTTCATCTTTATTCATGGTGGTGGTTGGGTGCTGGGTGATTACCCAACACACAAGCGTATGGTTCGCGATCTGGTTGTGCTTTCAGGGTTTGCAGGTGTCTTTGTCAACTACACTCGCACGCCAGATGCTCAGTACCCACAGGCAATCAATGAGATTTATGCTGCGACCAAATGGGTTGCCGAGCATGGCGAGGAGATTGGCGTAGATGGCAAGAATTTGGCAGTCGTTGGCAACAGTGTCGGCGGTAACATGACAACTGTCACTGCTTTGAAGGCGAAAGAAAAAGGAGGGCCACACATAAAGCTGCAAATCCTGATGTGGCCGATCGTCGATGCAGATTTTGAAACGAATTCTTATCACGAATTTGGCGATCGGCGTTTTCTGACTGTACCAACGATGAAGTGGATGTATGATATGTACATCGCTGACCCAGAAAAGCGCAAAGATATTTATGCTTCTCCCCTACAGGCGACAGTTGAGCAACTCAAAGGCTTGCCTCCGGCGTTAATTGTGGTTGCAGAAAGCGATATTTTGCATGACGAGGGTACAGCCTATGGACGCAAGCTCGATGAAGCTGGGGTCGAGGTAACAACTGTGCAGTACAACGGTATGATTCATGACTTCGGACTACTGAATGGTTTAGCAGAGTTGCCAGAAACCCGTTCTCTATTTGTTCAAGCAGCAGCTGAATTGAAAAAACATCTGCAATAGGATGCGATCATACCTTCTTGCAAATGAACAAGAATTTAACGAGGATTCAAGGTATGAAACGTAAAACTAAGTTTCTGTACTTTTGGGCTACAGTCGTCGTTACAGTTTTAGCTTTAAAACCAACTCTAGGTAACGCTCAAACCCACTCAGACACACAAACGGTTGACATTCAGGAGTTAGTTCGGACTCGCTGTGCCATCGATTCACGGAACACCTATCTCGAATGGAGCGGTTCTGTTTATGCGTTTGTTCCTCAAGAACAGCAGCGAAAGTTATTTAGTATCATCGGCATGAATGTTGCACGCTGCTTTCAGAATCAGCAAGGACAATGGTTATTAACATCTCGTGAACTTCAGTACTATTTGGATCCAGAGACGAATCAGGTGCTAAATCGCTGGCAGAATCCCTGGACAGGGGAAGTAGTGCCCGTAGTGCATGTTGCTAATAATCCCGTTCAGAACAACTTAGGACAAGGGAGATTCCCCGCTTTTGCGGCTGGCAGAAATCTCATTCTCACACTGGATGTTCCGCTCACCTATCCTAACGTTCTAGCCAGCGATCCGAAGTTTCAAGACTATAGTCCCGAACCGCTCTATCAAGCTGGGGAATTTTTTAAGTTTGTAGTTCCTAAAGCAAGAGTCGAACAGCCTAACGTTTCTACAGTACTGAATGTTTCAGGCACTTGGAATCGCATTGGTCCCTGGCTACCTTGGATGAAGATGAAAGGGAAACCAGGACAGTGAGTTTACAGCGCTAGTATTCGGAAACTGCAACGATTCGAGGAGCTTTCCCCATTGCTTCAGCAAGAAATTAAATCACGAGTCCCGGTTTATCGCACGGCTCCTACTTGCTATTTAGCTGCAAGTAGCAAAACTTCCTGGAGCTACTTTCGCGAATACTTTGACAATTATCTTGCTGGCGATCAATTCCCCATTTCTGAGACACAGAGCAACCAACCTTGTCAGCAATAAGCCTGTGCTGCTTCTAGATATCTCAACTCACTCACGATCTCTACAGAGTTTAGAAGTAGAACCTCAAATTAGAGGTGTCTGAAATTACTTTGTTCTACCGTGCTTTATACCTGCTATGAACAAGCCAAAAAGTTTTGTTGTTTCAATCGCGACTACCTCCGATCGCATCAAACAATTTTTTCAATTTGAGCAACTGGGAACCACTAGAAAAGAGAATCTTGCAAAACAGGAGAATGTATTTGATGATGATCAACGACAAGCTAGTGCTGGTGAGTGGGGCTTCAAGCGGAATCGGCGCAGCTACCGCGAAAGCGATGGTCAAAGCTGGAGGACGTGTGGTGCTTCTCGCTCGGCGCAAGGAAGCATTGGATCGGGTGGTGGCTGAGATTACCTCCGTCGGTGGGCAAGTCTGGTCATACTCGGTTGACTTGGCGGATGCGAATGCAGTTACGGCAGTGGCGAAGCAAATTACGGAAAAATTGGGGACGCCGGACATCATTATCAACAATGCCGGGGCAGGTAGATGGCTTTTCGTCGATGAAACGAGTCCTGCGGAAGCAGTCGAGATGATGGCTGTTCCCTACTTTGCTGCCTTCAATGTGACGCATGCGTTTCTATCGGCCATATTACCCAGTTTTTATTCTGTAAGAAATCCACTGCTATGAATGCAAACAACGGCATCATCAACCAGATCAGCCCGTATGCAGTGCCTGCAACCATTGATCGATTAGAAGCCATCCTTCAAGCAAAAGGCATCACCGTTTTTGCCCGCATCGATCAACAGGCTGAAGCCGAAAAAGTCGGACTTAGCCTACCTCCGACGCAGTTGTTGCTGTTCGGCAACCCGAAAACCGGAACATTTAGACGGTGATGGGCAAGCCGATCTCACCGTTCATGGCGGAGCAGACAAAGCAGTTTATGTCTATCCGTTCGAGCATTACGATTACTGGCGAGATGAATTGCCTGGCACAGATTTGCCATTAGGCATCTTTGGTGAAAATTTCACGACTACTGGACTGAGAGAAGAGGAAGTGAATATTGGCGATCGCTTTCATATCGGCACTGTAAAACTGATGGTTACACAACCTCGCCTACCCTGTTACAAACTTGGGATTCGCTTTGGACAACCTGATATGGTTAAACGATTTCTTACAAGTCGTCGAACCGGATTTTACTTTCGTGTTTTGCAAGAGGGCGAAGTCGGAGCCGGAGACACTTTAGAGTTAGTGAGTCGGGATGGCAACAATATTACTGTTGCTAATATCACTCAGCTTTATACTCGTGAGCAGAACAATCCAGAATTATTTCACCAAGCTGCTCAACTTGAAGCCTTACCCGAAAGCTGGCGCGATTACTTCTATGCGAATGCTCATTGGCGCGAATTGATTGACCGCTATCACCCATCTATATTATGGAATGATCTTGGCTACCCTATTGGGCAAGCGAATGAAATTATGGCCTATTTTTACAATCGTGTACCCTATGGTGTGGTGAATGACCGTTTTGATCCAGGTGGTCAGTTAGGGTTGCACTTTGACTTTTCCACACCTGAGTATAGCCAGCTCACACAAATAGAATCTCATAAATGGGAAAGTACAAGGGGTTTAGGTTACTCATTCGGCTATAACCAAAATGATACTGATTTGAACATGATTTCGGTAGATGAACTAGTTGACTTATTTGTAGATATTGTTAGTAAAAATGGGAATTTATTGCTGAACATTGGGCCAAAGGCTGATGGTTCAATATCCAAAGTACAGCTTGAAAGATTAGAAGGCTTGGGTAAATGGCTAGATGTGAATGGTAAAGCAATCTTTGGCTCACGCTATTGGATACGAGCAGAAGATTTAACCCCAGAACGTATTCGAGTGCGCTATACCACTAATAAAGGAAAATTATATGCAATATTGCTTGATGAGCCAACATTTGGGAAGGTTACTATTCCCGGAATAATTTTGCCGAAAAAAGCAAATATTACGATGCTAGGTGTTGGAGGTAAACTGAAGTGGCAGCAGTACAGTCAGAATTTATCCATAACACTACCGCACAAGTCTTTAGTCAAAAAATCACCAGCTTACACATTAGAGATCGGCTGTATGCCTCTATAATCTGATTCAGAAGTTAGAAACATCTTTGATTAAAAGAGTTGTCGGGAAATAAGAGAGAATAAACAGCAGTGCTAGGGAAGGATGATGCTGAATATTGAAGGTGCGCTGAAGCAGGATAAAACTCAATTTGAAAAATTAGTGAGGGCAGAAAGATACGGAGGGAGCGCCAACGAGACAGTAGCAAATCATAATACTCATCTTCTTCTGGGCGAGCCAATGACTTAACCTTAGCTACAGCCAGAGCCAATTGTGACTGAGTGACTTTAGCAAAGGCGGACATTCTGACATTGATATCCTCACATTCTGTGTCTATCAGCACTTCGACCGCCTCCGCTAGTTTAAGTGCGGCGGCATCTAAATCTTTTAGCGTCCGCAGGCGTTGTTGTTCCCCCTCCCGTTTAGACTTCGACAACAATCCTTTCACCAGTAAATCAAATAAGTCAATTACATCTGTAGATCAAGATCATCCAAATAAAAATACTTTGCCAGTTGTTGGGGCGATGGTTCACCGTTGTAACACCCATATCTTTTCTCTTGTTCACTACTTAAAAATTCAACGGCTTATTTCCAAGTTTGCGATCGCCAAAAAATAAGCTTTTTTAGAGAAGTCGTTTCAGTAGTGTAATACGGTCTTAATCCTTACTGTGCGCGTGTTTAAGCCTAATGTCATTAAAGTCATATTTCCCGACATTTTAACGGCAAAACCTACCATTAATAACAAGTTACAAGTAATTTAGTTATCAGAACTGTTATTCCAAAAACTTATTTTTACTCAATTTCTATAAAATCCTCTAGAACCAAAAAGAGGCGCTAGAGGTAAATTAACAAGTTTAAAAACAAGTTTTATTCTTTCGTTTCTTCAGTAGCTTCGGTAAACGCTTCGACAGAATCTCCTTTATCTATAAAAACTTTAGGTTGACTTGTTCTTCCATCAGACTTACCACCTGTTGTAACGGCAGTAGCTTTCACTGTCTCGTTTTCACCAGTTGAAACTGTTGTAGACACAACTTGTTTTTCTTCAGTCATTTTTAATTTCTCCTTTGAAACCATCTTAAAAATCGCACTTAATCCAACCTAATAAAAAAGCTGGCTGTGATTTAGGCAGCTTTTTTATTAGGATGAAATCAAAAATACTAAGGCTTAAGTACAAAACGGGAAGCAACGTGCTATCAAAGTTTTTTTATTGTCTACAGCATTTCTATTTTGAAATTGAGTTTGTTTGATGTTGTAATTAGTTTTCAACGCATCGCTGCCTAATGTATTGTGCTTTTTAATCGCTGTGTTTAAGGTAGGCACATTGAGATTATTATCTGGAGCTACATCATGATTGATTTTGGCAATAGCAGAGTTTCCAGACAAAGCTATTGCACCAACGATTGCAACTCCTAATTTACCCAAATTCCAAACATCCATAATTGTATTCCGCCTTTTTTACCAATTCTAAATGTTCTTTGACATCAATTAACTAGAGGATTTCGCCACCAGTGAGCAACTAAACGTTTACATACTTTTGTTGAACCTTTTGTGGCTTCCTGTACAAATATATGCAATTAACCCTAACTTGTCGTCCCCTAAAAGTTGAAACTTTTGCTCAATAGAGTGATTGATAAATCAGTCCATATATAAATGGAATGTTGCCTCCAACTAAAGTTGAAATTTGGATTCCAACTTTAGTACAACTTCCTACAAATTGACAATACCTCGTTTAACAGCAATAATCACGGCTTGAGTCCGATCGCTAAACAAATCGAAGTCAAGGAAACAGGATTTGGGCTTGACCACTTTAGGAGTTATATTTTGAAGGTGATTAATGGGGGAGTAGCGATCGCCAGCACAGAGCTTCTTCAAAATATTTCGGACGTGGGTCTTTACTGTACCTGTGCTGATATATAGCTTTTCACCAATTAGGGAATTACTATATCCATCAACAATCAATCGCAACACCTCTAACTCACGCTCGGTCAATGGTTCAATCTCAATGATTTGGCTGTATTCTAGCTCAATCGCTCGAATGGTAACGGTTTCTGAGCGATCGCAGTCCATCGTCTTAGTAGAACTGATAACTTCTGCTTGATTGGGATAGAGATGTTGAAGTAATTCAACAACTTCTAGTGCAACAGCCGTGAAAGCGTGATTGATAGAAGAATTATCAGAATCATCAACTTGACTTGACACGTTTAGATGCTTGAAATCATGCTTAAGTAGAAATAGGGCCGATGTCATAATTCTCTCCTCATCGAAATATGAATTGGTTACTGATCAAATAATTTGTAATTCGTAATTACACTTGTTAAAGTAATAAAAATTACCGTTAATTATACTGGTTTAATAAACGGTATTAAATTTTATCGAAAAGGTCACTGTGTTTGCATGAGTTCAATATAGGCAATTGACTCTCACTTGTCGTCCACTCAGAGTTTACACTTCTTCCCAACAAAGCGATTGATGAAGCAATCCATCTCAAAATGGCAGCTTGGCTCTAACTAAAGTTGGTATCCAAGTTTGAACTAAAGTACAACTTACAAACTGACGCAGTCATGCTAATCCTTGGTGGATCTGGAGGTAGAGGTTTTGATCAACCTTAAGTTTGAGGCTTTGAGCAATCCTAAGTTGGTGGTAGTAAGCTTATACGGTGGTAAGCCCTCGTCTTAGGGCAATAATGGTTGCTTGGGTGCGGTCTTTAGCCCCCAACTTACTTAAAATTCGGTTGACAAACGATTTGACGGTGCTTTCAGTAATCGTTAAGGCAACACTAATTTCTAAATTGCTCATGCCTTGAGCGACTAATAGCAGGACTTCTAATTCGCGATCGGTCAATTCTGGATTGTTCATGCGCTGCACTAATTTAGCACCAACATGGGGTGGAATATATTGCTGACCGACGTGAACAGTGCGAATCGCGCTTCGTAGTTCACTGGGTTTAGAATCTTTGAGCAAGTAACCTTTTGCTCCCGCTCGTAACCCTCGATAAATATCCTCATCGCCATCGTAGGTGGTTAATACAATGATGCGCGCTGTGTTAAATTCAGTGCAAAGCGCCATAATTGCTTCAACACCTCCCATTTCAGGCATTCGCAAATCCATCAAGGTGACATCTGGTTGCTCTTTGCGAAACAACTCGATCGCCTCAATTCCATTTTGTGCTTGACCAACCACCGTCATATCCGATTCTTCATCAATGATGGCAATTAATCCTTGTTGGACGATGGCATGGTCATCTACGATCAGAATGCGAATGATGTTTGTTTGATTCACGGCTGCTTACTCCCGATTGACAACGACAACAATTTCTGTACCTTGACCCGGGTGGCTTTGGATGACTAATTCACCGCCAATTTGCTCTACCCGTTCACTCATACCCAATAACCCAAATCCTTTATTGACAGAGACTTGGTCAATGGTAAATCCCTGTCCATTGTCTTTAATTCGTAACAAACACTGAGACTCCTCACAAATTAATTCAACGTTAATTTGAGTGGCGTGAGCATATTTAATGGCATTAGTTAATGCTTCTTGTCCAATCCGTAGTAAATGATTTTCCACATTGGGTGGCAAAGGATAGGTAGCACCAATGATTTCACAGGTGAGTTGGGTATTCGTAGATAATTTCATTTGATTAGTTAAGCGTTTAAGAGCATCAAATAAGTTGCCCTCTTCCAATAGTTTGGGTCGCAGTGCCGTCACTGATCGCCGTGCTTCAGCCAGTCCTGTACGCGCCAATTGATCTACAGTTTTCAGGTGTACTTCTGCTTTATCTGGTTTTTTGATGATGAGTTCCATCGCGGCTCCCACATGCAGCAGAATGCCCGTAAAAGCCTGTGCCAGAATATCGTGTATTTCCCGCACCATTCGGTTGCGCTCATCCAGAATGGAAGCTTCTTCAGCACGTTTGCGATCGCTGATGTCTTGTCCAATGCCCACAAATAGACGATTGGCAAGTTGAACATTTGCCCAAGCAGTGTTTACAAAGCGATCGTCTTTTGTTCTAATTTTTAAATCTAACCAGGTGCCAGTAGCGGCTAACATGTGGTCTAAAATTTGCTGTTGCTGTTCTGAATCAGAACTAGATTCAGCAACTAGATCATCAATATTATGCAAATCGGTAGCTGACCAACCCAAAATTTGCTCAAACTGATGATTGACAAACTCAACACGCCCCGTTACATCGTAAAGCGTAATCATCACCGGAATATGATCCACGATCGTCTGGAGAAGCTGTTTTTGCTGGCTTAAAGTCTCTTGTGCCTGTTTTCGTTCAACAATCTCTTGCTCTAGTTTCAGGGTTCTCTCTTCCACCTTTTGTTCCAACGTGCGAGAGTACTCCTTGAGATTTTCCCACAGCAGATAGCCATTGCTGGTAATGGCAGATCCGACAAGAGCCAGTAGCGGTGGCACGATGATCACCCACCAACCCACTAGAAAGAAACCGTAGGCTCCACCGCAAAGAGCGATGCCCAACAGCACAATTTTCAATACGGTTTGTCGCGGTGATGAAGCTGTCCAGCCGATGACGGCTCCAATGGTTGACCAAACAACGATCCACAGGCATTCCAGGGGTTCTGACCAGGTTTGCAGTAGAGATCGTCCATCTAACGCCGCGCTCAACAGTTGGCTGGTTAACAGCGCGTGAACTTCAACACCAGAGGGTACGGCAGTAGAATCGGTGGTGTAGGACGTAAAAAACTTGTCTTTCAGGCTTTCTGCGGTTACCCCAATCAGGACGATACGGTCACGCATCAAATCGCGTGGCAATCGTTCCTGCAAAACATCTGTGAGTGCGATCGTGTGAAACCCATACCGGAATTTGGGAAAATTTGACAAAATCTGATATCCGCCTGCATCCATCCCTAAATAACCACCATCATTGGGCTGCAATGGCGTAAAAATGGCTCGACCCAATCGAAACTTCGTCTGCTTAGGGTTAAGAGGTTGACGGTAAATACCTTGTTTGTCAAGGTAAAAGAATGCCAGACGTGCGCCCAGCGTAAAGATTGATCGATTGTCCTGAGTTCTTAAATATAGCAGGCTGCGGCGCACCCGACCATCTTTATCCAACAGCAGATCGCTGGCGCTGACTTGATCGCGCTGTTTTAAGAGTGATGGGGCTGGAACAACTTCACCGTTTGGCGCTTTAATCACGTTCTCAATCCCAATTAAGTTGGGTGTAGTGGTAAAGATTTTCGCTAAGGCTTGATGACCGGGTTCTACAGGTAAATTTCGAAAGATGTCTAATCCAATGACTCTCGGTTGCTGTTGTTTGATGGATGAAATGAGTTCAGCCAGCACCGCATCAGACATGGGCCATTGTCCAAGCTGCTTAATATCCGACTCATCAATTGTCACAAGCACAATCCGCGAATCAACTGGTTCAGAAGGGCGCAAACGAAACATCTGATCCAGTGCGATTAACTCCATTATTGGATGGATCGCGCCGTCCCCCTGCCGATGATCTATCTGGATTTGTGGGTGGCGGTGGTGGATTACTCTGGGCGAGTTGGATGATAGATCGATTCGCAAAGAGAGATTGGGACAGAGTTGGCGAAGCAATACCGGGCGCGATCGCTAGTTCTAACGTCACAATGCCAATGGGCAGATGATACAGCAGGGTTTTGAGGTTAAACATAACGTTTTCATAACCAATTTCCTAAAAGAACAAACGGTGCCCAGTAGTAAGGCGAGGTGTAATCGTCTTGATGCAACAAGGTGATCTGAGCGCGACGCAATGCCTCGGCTTTCGTCACTTCGGGCTTTCTTAACTGACGATAAAACTCAATCATCAAAGAAGCTGTGGAGCGATCGCCGACAGACCACAAGGAAGCGATGGTACTGCGCGCTCCCGATCTCACTGCCACACCTGCCATCCCCAGAGCTGCCCGGCGATCGCCCGTTGCCGTTTGGCAGGCACTGAGAACTAGCAATTCGATCGGGTTGCCAGCTGCCACTGATAAGCAATGTCGGGGGCATCAATGGATTGAGCTAGACTCAGTGCTTGTTGGGTCAGGGTTTTAGCATCGTTCCATTGATGGGTTGTTTCATACAAACTACCCAAAGCGCCAAGGGCATAGGATTCAGCACGAGAATCACCTGAAGAACGAATTTGTTGAATTGCGATCGCCAGTTCCTGAGCTGAGGTTTGGAGCCATTGAGCAACGAATTTGGGAGTAGATGAGGTGGATGGATTACTGGTGGAAAGTCTGAAATGTTTATTTGTTTCATCTGTTTTATCATCCGTTGCCAACTTGATCAGGCTTCGAGCTAAATTGATGCGGGTATATGCCGCCAGACGACTAGGCGGTAACTGGGCAAGCTGGGATTGAATTTGTGTAAATAGACGTTGAGCCTCTGCTGGTCGATCGCTGTCAATTAGTAAACTTAAATGGGCAAGTTGAATCTGAGTTTTTGCGGTCAGGGAGGGAGCGATGACCATCGCTTTTTGATAAAAATCCAGGGCAGTATCTGTGTTTCCCTGAGCGCGGATTGTGTTACCTAGACTCAAGAGAATGCCGCTCTGCTCGGATGCCGATTGCGGTGTATCATCTTGCAGTTTCTGGGCGATCGCTAGACTCTGCTGCAAAACAGTCCGAGATTGAGCCAGGTTGCCCACTAACCTCAAAAGCTTACCCAGATTTCGCAACTCCGTCACCTTCAAACGACTATCAGGCTGATTTTGCAGCGACTGTTCTACTTGTGTCAAAAGATTGGCTGCTCGTTTGTAAAGTCCGTCTGCTTGTAAGGCTCTGGCTTGATTAATCTGGCTACCAAGAATGCCAGTGATGTCGCCTGCTTTGCGATAGGCAGCGATCGCTGCTTGCCAGGTTTCAAACGCCTCGGATGCTTTACCATGAGTGAGCTGTAACTTTCCTTGGATAGTCAACACTTGGGCAAGCACGGAAGCAGTCTCGGAATTGGCTGCCGAGTTTTGGGCGGTTAATAGCGAGATAGCTTGCTTGATCTTCCCTTGAGCTTGTGTCTGCTGTCCCAGATCATTAAACGCAATGGCAAGAAAGCTGAATACCAGCCCCTGATTGAGACGATCGCCGCTAGTTTCGTAACGAGCAGCTGCTTGTTGCCAGAGGGCGATCGCAAATTAATATTGCCTCCACCCCCCGATGTGTCGGCTCGAATGCTGCCTTGATTATTGAGAAAGATGCGATCGGCATCGACAAACAAGTTGCCCGCACTGCCAATACCCGAACTGCTGACAGTGGCTTCTGCCTGGTTTTGAATGTTGAGAGTTCCAGTTTGAAGATTCAAGTTTCCACCATCACCACTGCCACCCGTTCCTGCTGCAATGATGGAACCATTCCCTGTCAGCGTAATGGATTCAGGCGCAGCGATTGTCAACTCTCCCCCACGACCACTGCTAGAGGTAGAAGCAGAAATCTGTGCGCCATCTTGCAGGTTCACCCGCACACTCTGCTCGTTGCTGCGTGGCTGAATCGTTAAGTTGCCCGCAGCCCCAGCGCTGGTCGTGTCAGCAAAGAGACCGCTGGTTGCTCCACTGAGTTGCAAGTTTGGCGTATTCACCGTGATGTCGCCCGCCTGACCGTTATTAGACGACGTTGTGGTGCGTAGTTGTCCGCCGCTGTTTACGCCCACCAGATCGGCACTGACGGTAATATTGCCAGCGTTGCCCTCTCCAGCAGTAGAAGCCGAGAGTTGAGCGTTATTGAGGACAGAGAGCGATCGCGCGGTGATGTCAATATTGCCTCCCCTGCCCGTTCCACTTGGCTCAAGCGTGCTGATGGCATCGCCCCCGTTAAACGAGACATTACCGCTCGCCTGAATCTGAATATTTCCTGCCCTGCCTTGCCCCTCTATATTTGTGATGATTATGCCTTGGTTAGAAACCGATAGTGAACCTGTCGTGATGCTCACGTCTCCTCCGCTTCCTACAGATCCTGAACTCACTGAGGTAGACACCGTACTGCGGATATTGTTATCCATTACAGGGACAAGGGCTGCACCACTAATTTGTACGGAGTCACGAGCGGTAATGGTAACCCGACCGGCATTGCCTATCCCACCATAATTAGCGGTGCTTATAAAACCCCCGTTGGTCAAAGACAGCAAACCCGTTGTGATCGTAACAGTTCCTCCTTGACCCACAGCCCCTGAGGTTACTTGCATTACAATACCGCTGATATTGCCTCCATACAAAGCACCATCAATCGAGATGCGATCCCGGGCATTGATAGTCACGTTGCCTGCATTTCCCTGTCCTAACGTAAAGGATGACAGTTGCGAACCTCCTGTGAGAGACAGCGACTCCGTAGTAATGTTGATACCACCACTGTTACCAACACCACCTGGAGCCACGGCACTGAATATAGCATTGGCATCAGCGTTGTTGATTGCAGTACCACGATCCAAGAAGACGCGATCACGGGCATTAATATTCACTCTGCCTGTATTTCCCTGTCCTCTCGTGTAAGAGCTTACTTGAGCGTTATTGATGAGAGACAGGGATCCCGTAGTGATGTTGATACCACCACTGTTACCAATACCAGTTGGGTCTACACCACTGCCTATAAGAACGGTACCACCCTTGTAACTATCCATAGAAACTGTATCACGGGCATTAATATTTATACTGCCAGTATTTCCCTGTCCTCTGGTGACTGAACCCAGTCGAGCACCATTTGTGATTAAAAGTGATCCTGTTGTGATGTTGAAATCGCCAGCGTTCCCGACACCCGTTGGTTGCACCGCAGTGCCACCTAAAACACCATCGCCATCCCAAGAGCAATAGACTCTGTCCCGCTGGCACCTGTAATCCTGTTCCGTTGTTTGCAGTTGATTGGTTAATAATCGACTGCGCTACCAGTTGATTGAAAAACAATACATTGGGATTAATCCTCAGCAATTGACTGGGTAATGGTTGCGTCCCATCGCTGCTGAACACTTCACCATTGGGAAAGCCGATCGCAGTCGCAGTCGTCGCCACAAACGAACCGCCAATATTGAGTAACGCGTTCGGACTAAACAAAATGCCATTGGGGTTCAGCAGAAACAGATTTGCCGTCCCGTTTGCCCGAATTAAGCCATCAATGTTCGAGATTGACCCACCCGTAACGCGACTGAAAATATTCTGTACATCAACCGCATTATTGAAGTAGGCAGACCCGTCCATAGGAATCGAAAACTGGCTAAAGCTATGGAACAGATTGCCGCCTCGCCTTGCCCCACCATCAATTTGAACGTTGGGGTTGCCAGAAACTTGCGATCGCTCTCCCACAGGTAGCGTCGCATCGGGAATCACCTGAGCCGCGCTCGACTGAGCACAGAGCAATGCACTCACGATACTGACAGTCAAAACCCAGGCTTTTAAGTGCGATCGGTTCATCTTGCTACCCTCATGCCGTTATTGTCCTTTGAATCATAATGTGAGAAAAATTTTTAACCATAAATTGGAAAAAATTTAACGAAAATTCAGGCTTTCGTGTGACTTAAAGGAAAAGTTTGCCGTAATGGCAAGCTTATACTGTGGAGGGGAGCAATGCGATTTTGTGAGATGACCCCACCTGGAGAGCGATCGCTAATCAAATCTTACGTATGCAATGAATATTTAATACAACAATCTAAATAATATTTTTTAGAAGACACCTCAGTTTCGGAATTAATCACAACATCGACTCCCGATTGCTGCACTGAGTTGCGATCGCTATCCCATCGTACTGTTCCCAGTACCCGCAATCCTTTCCACTTGGCAATCTGTGTCACTGCACTGCCTCCCCCTCCTGTTGCACCAATGACAAGCAAAGTTTCGCCCGCTTGTGCTTGGGCAGCTTCCATAACACACAGCCAAGCGGTCACATAAGTTACCCCAACCGAGGCAGCTTCCTCCATACTCAAGATTCTCGGTTTTGGTCGAACCGCAGCGATCGGCAACAACAGAAATTCAGCATGAGTCCCATCCCGCGTGAACCCCAAATCGCCGCCTGTCCACCAAACTTCTCTGCTAATCCAATCTTGAGCGCCTGCAACAACGACTCCGGCAAAGTCGCGCCCAGGAATATGCGGCAGAGTTGTAATATTCTTCATTGCGCCCTGGATATTTTTGACATCAACTGATTGCAGTATGCAGAACGATATAGCTTATAATCACTCAAGATTTTGACGTTAAGCAGGAACTTAAATTCACTTTTAGTGAAAAGGGAGGCGATGGGCTTAAGTCCCGCCAGAGCCGATCGCAACTCCGTTCGATGTATTGTTTTATCGATATGATTTTTCAAATGTATATAATTGTGAGTGACCCGTTCTAGTTGGGGCTGAGATGACAAATCGACTCACCCCTTGCTCCCACTTTGCGGTTGCATCAACGGTGTAAGGACTAGCGGTGCCAAACTGGTTAAGGCTGCTGGGTGGAGAGGTGAAAACCAGATGAAACTTACTTCCGCGATGGTAACCGCTAATTTGAGCAAAGTTCTCACCATCATTAGACTTCAAACTTCCGTACAGTTTGCCGGCAGGATCGATAAATACGAGTATCTGCCCCTGAGAACCGACAGTACGGAAGGTTCCCGTCCAACTGCCCCGGTAGGAAAGTACATAGTCTTGAGAGGGATTAGGTTGAGCTTGGCTGACTGGAAGCGCGAAGAGAGGCTGCAAGCGTAGCAGTCCAATCATGCCAATCGTTAAAATTCCACCAATCAATCGTTTTGTTGTTCGTGTCTTCATCAGTGGTTCTCTTTAAATAGATGATTGATCAACTGTCAATCTGCCAGATTCCCTATAACCAGAGGTTTCTGAGATGATGATGGGAATCTCTTCAAAGTTTTCGCTTGGCGGCGGTGAGGAGGTTGTCCACTCTAATCCAGTGGCATATACAGCTAGATAAGCGATGGTTCTCGTTGTTCAACCGAAGAGAAAGGCTATTTTGCGGTGGTTTCTGACTTCATCTTGGGTCTGTGATAGCGATAGAAAGTTTCTTCCCTCAGCCATTCTGTGGTTGCCTTAAAGTCATGCAGTGGGGTGGGCAGCATTTCCAAATACACTGCACTGCGAATTAGATCGCCAGGTTTGCCAGTTATCTGCACTTTGTCAAACAAGTTTGCTACCCCATTTCCTAAACCCAATTTCATTAGCTGACCCCGAAGACTCACATGGGCTGGGCTAGGGGATGCTCCTTTAGCAAAGGCAATCAAATTGTGAGCAATGCTCGCACCTTGCTGATATGCTACCTGGGCTAGAGCCGGTAAGGGTTGTGCCTGCACGTTGGCGCAATCGCCTGCGGCAAACACTTTTGGAAAATCCAGCAGTTGCAGAGCTGAGGTGACAAGCGGTAGCCCATGTTTATCCAGGTGATCTGTGGGAATTTGGGACTTGAGATTTTGGATGAGTGGGTTTACGGCAGTCCCAGCTGTCCAGATGGTGGTTTGAGTCAACAGCGTTTTTATCTCAGTGCTGTTGGCAGGTTGATACTCCAGGTGGTCTTGAGCAACCGCTTTCACTCCTACGCCTAGTATCAATTCAACAGGTACTGTTCGAGTTTTGAAAGCTTGGAGAGCCTCTTCCTGCAAACCCGCGTTGACATCGCCTGCGAGAATCGTCTTGCCATGATTGATTAAGACAATGCGAATCTGACGAATATCGCCGCCGAGTTGGGCGTACCAGTCGGGTAACAAATCTGCCAGGGTTGCTGCCATTTCTACCCCTGTCGGGCCTGCCCCAACGACAGCAAACGTGAGGAGCGATCGCCGTTGTGTTTCGTCATCCGTTTGGCTAGCACGTTGCAAGCATTCTCGTAACTGGCGTTTTAGAGCGATCGCATTCTCTTGTGTCCGAAATGCGAATGCGTTTTTTTGTGCGCCCTCTGTTCCTAAATAACCCTGAATACTGCCAACAGCTAAGACCAGATGATCATATATATAATCTGAGCCAGAAGCTAACTTAAGACGTTTTTTTTGCAAGTTGATCGCCACTACTTTATCCTGTACAAAGTTGATATCACTGCCTTGCAGCAACTCTTTATAAGTCGGACAAACAGCATCTTCTGACAATTCACCTGTCAATAGTTCATACAACATTGGCTTGAAGACAAACCGTTCTTGTGGATCAATCAAAATGATCGACCGCAAGTCTTGCTGATGACGCAGATGCAAGGCTGTAAAAAGACCTGCAAAGCCTGCTTTGATAATCACTGTGGGGCGAGAAGAATTCATTTTAGGAAGTGGTTAATAAACAGCAGTAAGCAATTTAACCAACGGCTTAACAATGTCGCTCTCTTTGGTCAATTAAAGATGGGTAAGCAATCAACTACGATCGCCACCGATAGCAACATCATGTAAATGATCGAGTACTTGAATAACGATCTGGCCAACTCCAAATCTGAGGTAGACTGCATTAATAACCAGACTTTATGAACAAAAATGCTTTCCAGGGCGATCGCAATAACTAGTAGTCTACCAGAGCAACTTTGCTATGTTAAAGTCGGATATAAACGCTGCATTTTTCTACGAGCATCTTTAGTTTGAAAACCCCAATAGACACTGGCTTTTTGTTGATTACGTTGTTTCTCCCAAGCGGCAATCTCAGAAGTTAATGTTTCTGCTTGATTTCATTTTTTTTAAAGTTTGACGCACTGTTTCGTCCGAAATTGAATCTATAATACCAACATTCACTAAATTATCCGCTAATAATTGCATTGTCCAACGTACTCTTCCAACTGGTGGATTATAACAAGCAGTGGCAATTAAAAATGCTTCTTGTTTTTCATCTAATTTTTTAGGCTTTGGTGGGTGAACTTCATCCTCTAAAGCAAAATCTAACCCCCCAATGACAAATTTTTCTCGTATTCGTTGTACTGTCGCAACATGCGCTCTAACTGTGCCAGCGTAGGCGAAGCCCGCCGTAGGCATCGCTTGATCCGTTTCTCTATCAGTTGCCATCAGAAGAATGTTTGCACGGGTTATGGTTCTTGCTTTGTGCTTACCTTTGTGCGCTAAGAACCCGGCTCCTAGCCGTCAGTACCGACCTTTTTTCTTTTTTATTGACGCTTCAGCACTCCTATCGCACTAAAAGCACCAAGGGCTAAAATCCCTAAGTTGATCGAAGGTTCAGGAACAGACTTAGCTTCAATTGCTGCCAGTATAGCATCTGCTATCACTTTATGACCAGAAGTCGTTGGATGAAACCCGTCCCAGATGAGAAACTTGTTGTTCCCTGGGTTACATATATCTGGTCTAGATAGACAAGACTCTGTTACATTCGTAAAACCCAATGTATTTGCCTGATTAAATAAAGAATAAGTATCAATAGAGATGATGTTGAGATTTTGGTTTTGACTCAAAGCGCTCACAGTTTCTGCTAAACCCAAGTTAAACTCATTAGTCGATTTGCTAAGAGTTGTAGGGTTACGATTGTTGATTTTAGCTGCTGGCAGCTGTCCCAAGTCTGGCAAGTTAAATACCAAAATATTTTTTGCGCCGACTCCTACTAAAGTATTCAACGCCAGGGATATATTACTGATTGGCGTGCTAGAGTCTTCGGAATTGAGAAAAAAGAAATTATTCGCACCTCCCCACAATGTATAAAGTGCATCTGGATCAGCAGTTTGATTATTTGCTTGCACAGTTGCAGCAAAACCAAGGACTTGTTTGAGTACTCCCGGGAAATTTGGATTGGAAACGACAGCGTTACCTAAACCAGAGCTAGAACCACCGAAAGCGAAGTTTATTCCTTGGGTAGGAATTGGTGTAGGAGGAATAGTAGCGAAATCGATATCAGTCAATAAAGTGGGCTTTAACCTTAACTGATTTCCGACATAATCGATCCAGAGTGGCCCATCGGAAAAACGTCCTTCAAAGTTAGGTGGGCTTACAGGGTATGTTTTACCCGTAGCATTGTATATATTCCCCATATCCGAAAGACTATCGCCAAATACGTAAAGCCGATCAAAACTTGCAGCACAGACCTTGGTTGGCAACATGAAAGAAAAAAGAACAAACCCTGTTGCAATCACTTGTTTTTTCATATTTGTTTTACTTATGGTATTTTTTAATTTATTTAAAAGTAATCAGAGGGCGATAATCTGACAACTTATCTGTTCTTCAGTTACTTTAAAAACCAGTAATATTTAATGAATTAATTCCCGTCATTATACTTAACTATAGGAATCATATTTGCACAAATAATTTTTCCTCAAAGAAATACCAAGTATCAAGCTGCCGCTCAATGACTTTAATCAGCCTGTAAACGTCCCCACTTTGAGAACATTGATAGTCCCCATACATCACCAGCACCATGGTGGCATTCAGCACACCTTTTGTGTGATCTTGTGTTGAAGGTCGCACAAATAACGAACTGCGGTCACGATCAAAGCTCACTGATACCTCCGACGGTTGTATGTTCAGCACTAGCGTTGAGTATACAGCCCTCTTTCTTCTTTCTTTGTGTATAGCAAACATTGATTGTAACTAAGTTGCAATCAATGTTTGCCTGAATTAAATATATGCAATTCACTCTAACATTGTCGTCCCCTAAAAGTTGAAACTTTTGCTCAATAGAATGATTGATAAATCAGTCCATCTCAAAATGGAAGGTTGCCTCCAACTAAATTTGGAATCCACATTTAAACCAAAGTACAACTTACTCATATCATTTCTTTGTGAAGCTGCATATATTTACCCCCAGCTATAGCAATTCTAAATGAGTTGTGAAAAATTACACATAACGATAAGCTGGATCTAGTTAATATAGATAAAATACACAACTCCCTATATGAAAGAATTAATAGATTTTATCTAAGGGAACCCAGATAAAAGAGAATTGAGGCGAGCGTTGGCTGTACAAATGTATCCATAACAACTTACTGGTGAGAGTGATAATTGTTGAATCAATTGGACAAATTGCATATTTATTGTGTAACTTTCTTTGAACTTTATTCTGTACTAATTCATTTAATTTTTGATAAATAGACCTCTTGCAAAATTATTTTATGGTAAGGTAGAGGGTTTTGTCGCTTGAGTCAATGGTGCAATGCAGTACAAGCAAACAATAAAAGTTATCTAACCGCGGGTTCAAACGTCTAGTTGGAGTGCAAAGACGCACGTTTGATGAGATGGTGAAAATTATGCAAGATAGTGTCAGTCCTAAAGGAAGACGAGGTTGTCCAAATAAACTAGATTTGGAAGACCAGGTTTTAATTTGCTTACAGTATTGGCGAGAATATCGAACTTACTTCCATATAGCCCAAGATTGGCAAGTATCGGAATCAACTGTTTGCCGTACAGTACAACGCAAAAGAAAGTGTGTTAGTGAGTTTGGGGAGATTCCGTTTAGAAGGAAAAAAGTCCTTGTTGAACCCATCACAGAAACCAAAAACGGTTGTGATGGATGTAACGGAGAGTCCAATTGAACGTCCTAAATCCGGTCAGAAGCGTTTCTATAGTGGCAAAAAAAGACAGCATACTCTCAAATCTCAATTTGTAATTGACCTTGAGACTTTACAAGTACGTTGTATCGTCAATGATTCAGGTCGTAGACATGACTTCAAACTGTTTATTAACAGCAAAGTACGTTTTCATCCCGATACACAGAGTCTAGAAGATAGTGGCTACCAAGGAATTGCTAAATTTCATGCCAATAGCCATTTACCAAGAAAGAAACCAAGAGGAGGTAAGTTAACGAAGGAAGATAAGCGGTTTAACCGTGATTTAGCTAGTCGTCGAGTTGTTGTTGAACACGTCAACCGACGATTTCAGGTATTTCGGATTTTCAGTCAACGCTACCGTAATCGCAGACGACGTTTTGTGTTGCGCTGTCACTTAATTGCTGGAATTTATAACTATGAGCTTCTAAATGCAAGTTAAGTTTTAGAAAATGTGTTTAACCAACTACTCTACCACAAAACTTTTTTGCAAGAGACTCCATGAGCTGCGCTCACAAGGAACAATGAAAATAATCTGGGAATGATTTTGCGTTGTTTCAACCTCTATTTTTAAGGCAGGTCTAATATTTTATGCACAAATAGATTTTATTTCGGTGCTTAGGTTACTAGTGTGATTTAGCTCACAAATTACAGATAAAAATGATATAAAGATTATACTAAAGACATCGGCTATTTATATACAGCAAAATTATGAAATTTTACTTAACTAAATTTAAATTTATACAATAAACAAGTAAAAATAAGCTGTATCACTGTAAGCGCAAGCAAAGTTAAACAATTATAGTAAATTATGCTTGATTGACTTCAGTCTTTGACGTTTTCGATGATACTCTTGTACTTGAACTTAAGTTGGATGACTAGATGATCTGAGCAATTACTAGAAGCTTTCTTCGCTCTTCTAAAAGTCAACTCACAAGTTTACAAATTATCATCGTATTTTAAGAGTTTTAACTTCTAAATCCTAACTTTGTTTGTATGCCAGAACAACAGCAGTGGACTATAACAGCAACTGAACAACCACCAGAGTGGTTTATCCAAGCAGTGAAACAGTATACACCTGCCTCAAGTGGACTGTATGCAGCGCAGTTGTTGTGGCAACGGGGTATTAAAGATCGTCAACAATTAACAGCCTTTATCAACTATAAAGCTTATCAACCAGCAAGTTCCTTTGAGTTTGGGCAAGAAATGCATCTGGCGATCGCACGGTTGCAACAAGCATATAATACTAAAGAAAAAATCGCCATTTGGGGAGATTTCGATGCCGATGGGATTACCTCTACATCGGTACTTTGGGATGGATTGGGGCAGTTTTTTGCTCAAAATACTCAGTTAGTTTACTACATTCCCAATCGTCTGAAAGAATCCCACGGACTTAATAATCAAGGAATTGATAACTTAGCAAAACAAGGTTGCAAATTAATAGTTACTTGCGATACAGGTAGCACAAATGTTGAAGAAATTATCTATGCTAAACAGCTAGGTATAGATGTAATAGTTACAGACCATCACACTTTACCAGCCGAACGCCCACCTGTTGCAGCGATTATCAATCCCCGCTATTTTCCAAAAGAACATCAGTTATTTAATCTTTCTGGGGTGGCGGTAGCTTATAAGTTGGTGGAAGCGCTATATCAAAGTCTGCCCAATGTTGCTAAATATCCGTTAGAAGAATTATTAGATTTAGTTGCAGTTGGATTAATTGCCGACTTAGTGCAATTAAGTGGAGATTGCCGCTACTTGGCACAGATGGGAATTCAACGACTGCAAGAAGATTTTAAGCAGCCAGCAGCAGCACGGCGGCGGCCAGGGGTAGGGCGATTATTAGAATTGTGCCAGAAAAGTGGCGATCGCCCCACAGATATTTCTTTTGGTTTGGGGCCGAGAATTAACGCCGTTAGTCGCATTCAAGGTGATGCCAGTTTCTGCGTGGAATTATTAACTAGTCGGGATGTCAAACGTTGTAACGAACTCGCCGAAGTTACAGAACTCGCCAACGCCCGCCGCAAATCTTTACAAAAAGATGTGCAGGCACAAGTAGCGCAAAAACTTACTCAACTAGATTTATCAACCACCAGCGTCATTGTCTTAGAAGATGCCCAATGGCCTGCGGGTGTATTGGGCTTAGTTGCAGGACAGGTAGCACAAGAAACTGGACGCCCGACGATTTTGTTGAGTACGGAAGGAGCAGGGGAAGCAGGGGAGCAGGGGAGCAGGGAGCAGGGAGCAGGGGTAGAAATTACTTCTTTATCTTCTAACTCAGAACTCAGCACTCAAAACTCAGCACTCGCATTAGCCCGTGGTTCCGCTCGTTCGGTGAATTCTGTCGATTTATACCAATTGGTGAAAGAGCAAGCACATTTGTTACATCGCTTTGGGGGACATCCCTTTGCAGCGGGTTTGAGTTTGTTGGTGGAGAATATTCCTTTATTTACAGCGGCGATTAATCAGCAGTTGCGGCAATCTTTAGGTAGTACAACTCTAACGCCAAACGTGCAAGCAGACTTGACAGTAACGGTAGCAGACTTGGGAAAAGAGTTATTTTTGGAACTGAAACTGTTAGAACCTTGTGGAATGGGTAATCCTGTTCCGAAATTGCTAATTCAAAACTGCTGGTTTGAAAATTCTTGGCATCGCAATCAGCAGGATTGGCAAGGGAAAAAGGTACAGTACATTAAAGCTGAGTTTGATATTCGGGATGATTCTAGCAGAAGTGCTTTTCCTGGCTTATGGTGGGGACACTACAAAGATGAATTGCCCATAGGAAGGTGTGATTGCATAGCAGAACTAGACTACAACACCTTCAAAAAACGTTATGAAATCAGATTGATTGCCGTGCGTTCTTCTGCTAACTCAGCACTCAACGCTCCGCTATCGCTAACACCCTTCATCCTAGACTTACGGAATCAGGAACACTCAGCAACTCAACATTCAGGACTAATTATTGAAGATTGTCCCACGAATTGGGATGATTTACGTATGTGGTTGCGGCGATGTTTGGCGATCAGCCGCTCTACATCTGGGCTTGAGAATCAGCAACAATTAGCGATCGCTTGGTCTAAACCTAACCATCAACCACCTAATCAAATTTGGCTGACTCTTGTCGGAATTGCCAAATATCTCAGTCGCACAAATCAACTAGTTACCCGCGGACAACTTTTAGAGAAAATCGGCATTAGCGACCAAACCTTACTTGTCGGAATCAAAGCTTTAAAATACTTAGGGTTCACAGTTCAACGACAAGACCGTTCTTTACAATTTACCTGGAATCCAAACGATAGTGCCGAAAACCTTGCTGACGAAGCAGTTGCACGATTTTTAGCTGCTGTTCGAGAAGAACAATTTCAGCAACAGTATTTTGCAAAAGTGCCTTTATCTACGATTGTGGCGATCGCCAGCTACGACAGTAAATAATTTAAAGGGTTCACAGCGTTTGCTACACAGCCTCTTTCCCCCTGCTCCCCTGCGGTCTAAATGATAAGTCTTTACCAGAACATGATATGAGTACTCTCGGTTGCGATACCTGAAGTTACAGAGGTGTCCCAGAAGGCTGTTGCACCCTATTGTTAACAGTTTTTCCTTCTACAAAACCATCTCGGCCTGTAATCAATCTAGAGCGACGATTACGAGTGATATAATTCCATCCCCACTGAATTGCTACTACTACTTTAGTGTCAAACTCGATTAAGAAGTAGATGTGAACTACTAGCCAAAAGAGCCAAGCAATGAAACCTTTGAGTTTGACTAAGCCTAAATCTACAACAGCTAGATTTTGCCCAATCATCGCTAAAGTACCCACGTCATTGTAACGAAATTGTGGCAAATTTTCACCTTTAAGCCTACGTTTAATGAGTTTAGCTACATACTCTCCTTGTTGTTTGGCTACAGGTGCAACACCAGGTAAGGGTTTACCATTTTGATGGGAAAAGTTGCCTAAATCTCCCACTACAAAAATGTTGTTATAACCCTTGATAGACAAGTCCGGTTCTACAATCACACGTCCAGAGCGATCGCACTCTACACCTGTACTTTTGGCTAGGGCTTTCCCCATAGGCGAACCTTGAACACCTGCTGCCCACAAGATAGTTTTTGAGGTAATTTCTGTCAATTCATCGCCTTGCTTGAAAGTAACGATGTTACCTTCAATATTTGTCACCCTGGTGTTGGTATAGACAGCCACACCCAACTTTTGCAAAGATTCTGCTGCTACTTTCGATAATTCTGGTGAAATGTGTGGGAGGATGCGATCGCCACCTTGCAATAGTAAAATTCTCGCTTCTGAGGTATTGATGCTGCGGAAATCTTCTGTGAGAGTTTGGTATGCTAATTCTGCGATCGCGCCGGATAATTCTACACCGGTAGGCCCACCCCCGACAATCACAAAAGTTAACAAAGCACGGCGTTTTTCTGGATCGGTTTCTTTTTCTGCCGCTTCAAATGCCGAAAATATCTGGCGACGCATTTCTATGGCATCTTCAACAGTTTTCAAGCCAGGAGCAAATTCTTTCCAGTTATCTTTACCAAAATAGGAATGGTTAACACCTGTAGCGACAATCAATGTGTCATAAGGTACTACTTCATCGCCCAGAATAACTTGTTGCGCTTTTGGATCGATATCATTTACCTCTCCCAACAGCACTTTTGTATTCTTGCTTTTGCTGAATACAGATCGCAATGGTGCAGAAATATCAGCAGGTGATAGCGTACCTGTGGCAACTTGATATAAAAGCGGCTGAAATAGGTGAAAGTTACGTTTATCAATGAGAGTAACATTTACATTTGCTTTCTTCAAAGCTTTTGCTGTATACAGTCCACCAAAGCCGCCACCAACGATAACAACCCGATGTGGTGCATTCTTTTCAAGTGAGACTTCCATAAGAAATATTTCCTTGTGTTAAGAAGTTGTAACTATTCTTAACAAAGATGTAACAGCTTTATGATGATGGTTGCTGTCTATTTAGAACAATTGAAGAAATGATGAAAGTAGTCAAAGTTAGTTTTTATATCAAGTCCGGCTAATTTAGTTATGATTCCCACAGTCATCGCACCCCACCCCCAACCCCTCCCCGCTTGCGGGGGCTACGGTGTACACACAAGTCTGGAGTCGTTTACGAATCTGGTTTTTACCCCACCCTAACCCTCCCCTTGCAAAGGGGAGGGAATTAGATTTCCGGCTTCCCCCCAATGCATCGGGGGATTGAGGGGGGTAATTCGACTTGTGTGTACACCATAGCAAGCGGGGAGGGGAGACAAAGCATAGCTTTGGCGGGGGTGGGGTTGATCGATCTGCTCAAAATGTGCTTTGAATAATTCCGCCATCTACTTGCAGCATGACTCCGTTCACAAATGAGGCTGCTGGTGAACTCAGAAATACCGCAACATTGGCAAACTCTTCTGGTGTCCCCATACGACCCAAAGGCACTGTCCCATTGATTCTAGCAATTTCTGCTTCTTTCGTTTCACCACTTTTAGCAATGCGGGCATCGATTAATTCTTCTACCCGTTCTGTATATGTCCAGCCTGGTAGAATACTGTTGACGCGAATTTTATCGCTACCCAGTTCTTGGCTGAGAGTTTTCGTTAAACCAATCACTGCTAATCGAATGGAATTAGATAAAACCAGATTTTGGACTGGTTGTTTAGTTGAGGTTGAGGTGATGGTCAGAATTGCTGGTGCAGTAGATTGGCGTAAGTGAGGTAAAGCGTACTTTACCAGACGTACCGCACTCAGCAAAGTCAAGTCGATCGAAGTTTCCCAAGTTGCCAAATCAATATCGTCAAAAGTGCCAGCAGGTGGGCCTCCGGCGTTGGTAACAAGGATATCCAACCCGCCGAATTTTTCCACTGTGGCGTTAATTACCCGTTCAATATCTTCTTGACTGGTAACGTCCGCACGCAGAGATAGCACTTCTGTACCTGTTTCGCTTGCAATCTGGGCAGCAGTTTTGTCAATTAACTCACTGCGGGCGCAGATGGCAACTTTTGCACCCTCACGGGCAAATTGCCTCGCTGTAGCTTTGCCCAAACCTTTACTAGCAGCTGTTACTAAGGCGACTTTGCCACGGAGTTGCAAATCCATAATCGTGATTCTTCTTGTTTACAACAATTTAAAGCCAAGGTTATTGAGAGCTTCACGCAAGCGATCGCGTCCTCTCAATGATTCTACAGTGGCAATGCGTTGGGCTGAGTGTTCTGACCAATCACCAGCAATATTCATCTTTTGTTCAGTATAGAATTCTTTGATGATGTCGTTGTAGTGAGCGATCGCTTCTTCTTGCTCTGCCAATTTATAGGTTTCACGATGCAGCACAGCTGACTGCGGTAAGCGTGGCTTAATCGCCGCTTCTACTTCTGGATTCGGATAACCCACACATAATCCAAATACAGCATACACAGAGGAGGGCAAATTCAATATCTGTGCTACCTCTTGTGGGTGGTTCCTGATTCCACCGATATATACTGTTCCTAAACCAAGTGACTCAGCTGCAACTGCGGCATTTTGTGCCGCCAACGTTGCATCAATTGTTGCCATCACAAACATTTCCAAATATTCCAGCGCATCGTGAGATATGCCGCGACTGTCAGCAACGTGACTTAGACGCGCCAAATCTGCTAACCAAACCAAGAATAAAGGAACCTGCTTAATATGTGCTTGGTTTCCCGCTAGCTTGGATAACTCCTCTTTGCGTTGTCGATCTTCGACTGCTACCACACTCCAGGTTTGTAAATTCGAGGAAGTAGATGCAGATTGGGCAGCTGCAATTAGCAATTCCAGAGTTCCCGATGGTAAAGGATCGGCTAGATAAGACCGAATTGAACGGTGAGATAGTAGTGCTGTTAGCGAATCATTCCATGCAATTTCGGGGTTGAAGGGAATTTCACCGTAGCGCGATCGCAGTAATTCTGTAGGATTAGTCATAATCAATTCCAAGATTTACATTTTCAAATTTGCTACTAATACCAATTTCATCTGTAGGTGCATACATCTCTATGCCCCTACAGCCGATTCATTGTACTAGTTTAAGTTTTTGGTGAGAAAGCAGCATATTCTTCTTTTGTCAACATTGCATCCTTCACATTTATCTCTTTGGGAATTAACTTCAATTTGTAATATGTATCTGCAACACCTTGTTGTAGATTTATCAAATTGTCGTCAATTGGTACAATCCCAAAAGTCCGCCTGTTAGTTGCTTTTTTCATCGTTTCTAAATCAATTCCTAACACAGGTGCGAGAGTTTTTGCTACTTCTTCTCGATTCTGTTTAGACCATTCTTCGAGATTTTTAATTTCCTCCACTATTGCCTTGACAGTTTGGGTATTTTCAGTGACAAATTTGCGACTCATCAAATAATATCCTCCCTGTTTATTAATTCCTGTGCCATCAATCAGGACTCTGGCTTTAGTTGCCTCTTCAGCCGCTGCATAGAAAGGGTCCCAAATTACCCAAGCATCCACACTCCCTTTCACAAACGCAGCACGAGCATCAGCCGGAGCCAAATATTTAGGTTCAATATCTGTATATTTTAATCCGGCTTTTTCTAAAGCTAGGACTAACAATAAATGGGCACTAGAACCTTTTTGAAAGGCAACTCTTTTGCCCTTCAAGTCAGTAACTTTTTGAATTTGCGAATTTTGAGGAACAAGAATTGCTGAACCAGCCGGACTAGCAGCAGTACCAACAACATAAGTTAGTGATGCTCCCGCTGCTTGGGCAAAGATTGGCGGTGATTCTCCCACAGGGCCAATGTCAATACTACCTACATTCATCGCTTCTAGTAATTGTGGCCCCGCTTGAAATTCAGTCCACTTTACAGTTATTCCTTCTGGTGCCAAACGCTTTTCTAAAACACCCTTAGTTCTCAGCAAAATGGTCGATTTTTGATAACCAAATCTGACTACTGTTGCTTTACTAGAAGCAGAATTACCCTGAGATGTGCCATTGGGATTAGGGGCATTAACAGTCGGTGTCGATGAACAAGCAGCAAATAGCAGGCTTAGAGAAAGACCTGTAACAAAAGCCCCCACTGTTGGCAAAGGAGAAGAAAAGAATAATTTATGTTGGTTGTTAAACGGGATATTCCTGAATTTTATCAACGATATCCACTTGGGAATTAAGCGGCGAAAGATTTGGTTAATCATCAAAATGATTTCTCTGAGCTATATGAATACTATAAACTTATAGGTTTACCGGGGTATATAAATAAATTTAGGTTCAATTGACAATAAATAACTGGGAGGCGGAGTAGTTCCGACTCCGCTCAGTTCAGTTACCCTGCTCTTAAGTAAGCTACAGTCGGGGTTTAAATCTCCTTATGTAACTCTCTTCTCTACGAGATGCGGCGCGAATAATTTTGAATTTTGAATTTTGAATTTTGAATTGTTAATATCCCAGTGCCAAAAAACACAGCACTAATTGAGCAAATCAGGTTCTTCGCGCACAATCCGATCGTAAAGCGGCTGGAAACTGAACCAGCCACTTACATGTGACCCCACTTGAGTTTGTGTTAAACGGGCTGTTTCATGTTTAATAGTAGTGGGTCTACCCGCAGCCTCTGCCAGCAGTTGGCCTTGGCACGATCGCTCTAAGCTAATGTACCAAAAGGCAGCTTCATCGACTGTATGTCCCACAGTTAAAATGCTATGGTTACGTAGGATTATGGCTTTCTTTGGCCCCAAGGCTTGCGCCAATCGCTGACCTTCAGAAGTTTCTAAAACCACACCTGTAAAATCGTCAAACAGGGCATGGTCTTCGTAAAAAGCACAAGAATCTTGAGTTAAGGGGTCAAGGAGACGCCCCAAACTAGACCAGGCTTTACCATAAAGTGAATGGGCGTGAGCCGCTGCGATGACATCAGGCCGAGCTTCATGAATCTGAGAATGGATGGCGAAAGCAGCTTGGTTTACATCAGCATCGCCTTTAACCACTTCACCATCTTTGTTAACTAGAATCAGGTCAGAAACTCGGATATGACCGAAGTATGCCCCGAATGGATTGACCCAGAAATGGTCTGTAAACTCAGGATCGCGAGCCGTAATATGGCCTGCGATTCCCTCACTGAAGCCAAACTTACCAAACAAGCGAAAGGCGGCGGCGAGACGTTGCTTGCGGTGCAGGCGTTCGTCTTCAACTCGCTCGAAAACTGGGGGTTTTGGTCTAATATAATTGGCCATGTGCTTTTTCCTCCTCTTCTTTACAGGGAGCGTTGGAATATCCAGAGCGAAAGGATTTGACGCTGTGAGATGCTGGGATGAACTGGTGACGCAAGACGCAACCAGTATCATTACCCAAGGTATGAATCGATACAGATGCGCTCTGGGATGTGGTTTTGACGGCGTGGATATCACCATCTGGTGGTAAGAGGCGGTAGATATCCCCTGGTTGAAGCAATCGCACTTCAGTTACTTGTAATTGTGCGTGCCCTTCTACATCACTGTTATCTATACGGCGATAGACTGTTTCTTCTTGATTACCTTTGTATAAACCAATCAATCCCCAGGCTAAATGATCGTGGACGGGAGTCGTTGAACCTGGGGGAATTACCAAACTGAATACCGACAGTGAACGGTCTTTAGCGCGATAAAGCAGCCACTGACCTATACCGCCACCCATGCGGCTTTCGGGATTGGCTTGGGCAAACTTTTGGGGTAGCCATTCCTGTTGAGCAAGCAGTTCTTGAAAATGGGGTTCTAGTTTGGCGAGAGTTTGTGTGCGATCGTCAACAGTGCTAGCGCTAATTTCCCGCACTGTTGCGACAAAGGATCGTAGCTCCTGGCTCTCAATAAACCATTGGTCTTCTGGTAACGGTTCTAAAATAGTGTGGTTGGTCATCTATATTCCTCTGTTGAGGAGGCGACTAAGATTAACTAATTCGTAATTCGTAATTCGTAATTCGTAATTTAATTACGATTTATTTTAATACCAGGATGAATCTTGAAGCCAAGTTGCTCAAGTTTTAGATGAGAAAGGGACTCCTTCAGAATGATAGTAAAAGGATATCGCTGAAATACACTAGCTTTACCTTGTGACAATAGCAGCCTAGCATGGCTGATGCGTACTGGATATAACGGTTGTTTGTTGGCATCGAGAATGAATACTTTAGTCATACAAGTTTGAATTTTAGATTTGCGATCGCCAGATTGGGAATTAGGGACTGGACACAAGAGGCAGAGGTGGGGAGGTGTATAAGGGAAAACTTACTGCAACTTCTCCTCGGTTACAGAGCGTAGCCTTTGGCGTGGTCACTGAGCGTAGTCGAAGTGGAGCCTCTTGTAGAGAAGTGCTGCCCCCCTGCTCCTTTTATAAGAAGATAAGAATGAGAGTCTATAAGTTAACTCCAGCACTCTCGTCTTTACCTTTCATTTAGGGATTTCCAAGAAATCAATCATCCAATTTTGTGGGGTGTCCCACAATCATTTGTATTTGGATATTTTTATTAGGAAGCCTCTTAGCAGTTATATTAATTTTTATAAGTACTATAAGTCGGTCGGATAACCGTTGAATTAACTACAAGCAGAAAATTATCACATACAAATTTAAAAAGCAATAGGCTAGCTGTTAGGGGAGACAAAGCGTAGCTTTGGCGCGGTGGGTGCAATGACTGTGGGAATCATAAATAATTACCCGGACTTGATATAAAACGGGTAACAGACTTAGCTTCTGTACCTCACCAACTTGAAATATGGTGTAATATAATCCGTCAGAAGGGCATAATTGATTGTAAATGCAAGGTTTTTTCTAACTGCGGATGCTTGAAGCGAAGTTCTCTGGCGTGCAAATGTAACCGACTAGTAACTGCACAACATCCATAAAGGCGATCGCCTAAAATAGTTATCCCAAGTCCTTGCGCATCAGCTGCATGAACCCTTAACTGATGAGTGCGTCCTGTTAGTGGCGTAAATTCTACGCGGGTGTAATCTCCTTCTCTCGCTATTACCTGGAAGTGTGTCAAGCTGGGTTTACCGTGCTGCCAATCAACTTTTTGATAGGGGCGATTTTCAGTATCTCCCCATAATGGCAGTTTAATCACACCTTGCTCAACTGTCAAAACACCGGAAAGTATGGCTTCATAAACCTTGTGAACCTGGCGTTGCTGAAACTGCTGGCTGAGTTGCCGATGGGTTTGGCGATCGCGTGCTAACAACAAAATCCCGGAAGTTTCCTGATCTAGGCGATGCACAGATATAAGCGCCATACCATCAGGTAACAAATGACGTAAGCGACTCAAAACACTATCTTGGCGATCGCGATAACGACCGGGTACCGAAAGCAATCCAGCAGGTTTGTTGACAGCAATCAGCCATTCATCTTCATAAATAATCGGTAAAGTTACCTCTGTGTACACATATCTTGGTAATGAAGCGCCAACCCCGGATTTACCCCCCTTAATCCCCCCTTGCAAAGGGGGGAGATTAAAGATCCGGTTCCCTCCCCTTTGCAAGGGGAGGGTTAGGGTGGGGTAAAAGTGACGCAAAAACCCAGATAAGTAAGCTATTTCAGACTTGTGTGTACACTGTAGCCCTTGCAAAGGGGGGAAATATCCGGTTCCCGGTTCTCCCCCAAGGCATCGGGGAGTTAGAGGGGGTGAGAAGGACTTGTGTATACACGGTAGCCTATCAGAAGAGAGGCTTCTTTTTTCCCTAGCAGGGAGGGAAGGTTTCAAGCCTGAGAGCAAAAACCCCATCAATGGCTGACATCGCTCGGCACAGGCTCCATAAAACTCTCCCGGAATTTTATCTTGATTTGCGGAAGATTCACCCCACCAAAATTCTGCCATTGCTAGGGGTTTGAGATTATGTGTTGCCGCATAATGCAGCAGCTTTGGGGCACAACAGTCTCCTGTGCCAGTGGGCGAACCTCCTGGCATCAATTCTTGCAATGATTGCGATCGCCCGGAAAAATTAGTCAGGCTATAGCTAGCGTGCATTTGAGCTTGCAATTGACGGGAAAGTTCTTTGCGCCGTTGTTTCAGTTCGCTGATTCGTGCATCCGTTGCTGCAATTACCTGTTGTAGGGGCTGTAATACAGCATTTTGCTGGCGTTTAAGCTGTCGTCGCTCAATTCCCTGCTGACGACTCTCTTCGTCAAGTTGTTCAAGGGCAATAGTAAGCGCTTCGGGAGTGAGTGTATTGCAGATTTGCTGACGTTTTTCTTGTCGTTGATGTTTGCAATAGCGATGGCGATCGCTCATTGCTTGTAACTGCTGCTCAAAGTCATTAAACAGGATTTTATACTGCTGGCGTTCGGTTAGTTGCTTCAAGGTAATAATTTCTTGCTTAATCGCTTCCAACTGTGCCAAAGTACGGTTTTCCTCGAAAGCAACTTCATCTCGTCCCGGAATTGGCGGCACCCAGCCCTCAACCACATTGCGACTATTCAAAAGACCAGAAAAAGCTTTTAGTACCCGTTGTTCGCCATTAGGCAGTTCAACCAATAGGATTCCATACATCTTCCCTTCACGAGAATAACAGTCATTCTTGGCAAGATATTGCATTAGTCCGTGGGCGATCGCTTCGGACATTGAAGTGCGGGGTAATTTTAGGCGATCGCCACTTTGCGGACAACGCCCTTCGTACCAATAGCTACAAGATGAGTTGGCGATCGCAAAATCGCAGTCGATGAAATCTGAAAGTGCGTGCAGAACTACCATACAAAGTATGATTGCAAATCTAGCTGATCAATATATGAAGTCTATTAGACTTTTTGGCATTGTGGGGTAAAGGGTAAGGGGTAAAGGTATGGAATTTTCCCTTCTCCCCACCGCAAAGCAAAAGTTCCTTTTGCAAGATGTCTATTGTGTTGAGTGCTTTTGGCAATTTGGCATCCAAAGTTTTTCTGTTGCAGTTTTAATTTATATATCAACAGGGTTACAGGGACATTGAGAAAATTCTACAAGGGATCAATTCCCATCTCAAAATCCCACCCAATGGCCAGTTGTTGACGTTCACGCTCTCCGAACCACCTTAAGGTGGATGCAGCACAAACGTCACCGCTTCACCACAACTGGCTAGAAATCAAACAGAAAATATATAGTACAAATGCACTGACACAGACATAAGTCGGGGATGGCAGTGTTTGAGTCTGTAATTGTCTGAGTTTATATCAAGCTAATTATTTTTTGGGCTTAACTCAACCGTCTTGCAATAAAGACTGTATGACCCGGCGATAGTTCATATTCACCATAACTACGGCTGGTTTGCACCTCAAAGCCTACCTGCTGGAGTTGATTTGTAATAGTTGCTGTCTCGTATAATCGCTGGTGGTGTACTTCGTCATCTCGTCTATAGTGTTCACCTACTTTGCGGAAAGTGATAATTCGACGAGTCAAAGTTTTTTGTTCTATATCCTCGTATTTTTCAACGAGTACCACCCAATCTTCTCCTTCAGTGAAACCTTTGGTTGCGGTTCCTGGTGTAACTTGTCCCGTCTGTGAAATATCGAAAATGAATACACCGCCAGGAGTTAAGGCATTATATATGCGGTGGAACAGCCGAACAAGGTCGCTATCTTCGTCGAATAGATAGCTGAGACATTCACTAATCGATGTCACAGCATTGCACGGTGGAATCTCAGTTTTAAATAACGATGCGATGCGAAACTCAGCGTTTGGGACTCTGGTTCGGGCAATATTAATCATCGACTCAGAAATATCGACTCCCAAAACATAATAGTTAGCCTCGATAAGTTCTTGCGCCCATAACCCGCTACCGCAACCCAAATCAATCACTAATCCATCATTTATTTTGTTTTCAGTTAGGATTTTTAATATGCCAGGAGCAGACTTGAGAGCAAAGTCACGGAAACCGACATCATGAATAAAAGCCAGGTCTTCTTT
>NZ_JAVRCI010000065.1:0-37766 GCF_034530835.1 Nostoc sp. DedQUE12b
ACGACTATTCAAGTCTTAGTACCCACAGCTTGATAACCCGCAACTTGGGTTAGTAATAATATGTACTAATAATATTCAATACAAATGTGAGCAATTTTGTGCATTATTGTAGAGGTGCGATCGGGTGATAATTACAAAAAGAGATGAGCGATCGCTTCAAATTAGTGGATTTATACCAACAAAATTACCAACGGCAGATTATGCTCATCAATAAAACATTCGTTTACGTTGATATTGCTACTAGATAGAACACTAGAGTATCACAATAATGTCTTGTATTAAATAGTAAATGTAAAAATGGCGTATTATGGTATTGGCAAGAATAATGAAAACAAAAGATTGAATCCCTTTTTTTAGTATTTACTGTATTATTATCCAAGTAAAACTCTCTATTTAAAGTACAAGATATGCCACCCAAGCTAGAAATCACGGATGAACGTAAAGAAGCTGCTGAAGCAGAAATTCGTGAAAAGCAAAAACCCGTTGATTATGATACAAAAGAGTATCCAGTCGAAATACTTGTTCAGAAATATATGGATGGGAAGGATGACGATACTAATGAGTTATTCATCCCAGATTACCAAAGAGAAATGGCTTGGGATGACACAAGGCAATCAAAGTTTATTGAGTCTGTACTTCTTGGGTTGCCAATACCTTATATCTTTGTTGCTGACATTCCTGATCAGGAAAATGAAGCGCGGTTAGAGATTATAGATGGAACACAACGCATCCGTACTCTAGTTAGATTTATTAATAACGAACTAATACTAGATAAATTGGATAAATTGAGGCAGCTAAATGGTTTTACCTTCGGTGATTTATCACTTGCTCGTCAGAGACGCTTTAAAAGGACTACCCTTCGGATGATCCAACTAACTGAAAAAGCAGATGAGGAAGTGCGAAGGGATATGTTTGAACGCATCAATACAGGTAGTGTTGTTCTCAACGATATGGAAAAGAGAAGAGGCATACAACGAGGGCCATTCCTTGTTCTGATTGAGGAACTATCAAAAAACACTAAATTTATGAAGTTATGCCCGTTTTCAGAAGCACTCATTCTCAGGCGTGAACCCCAGGAATTCGTGTTGCGTTTCTTCGCATACTTAAACAACTATAAAAATTTCGAGCGTCAAGTAAATGAATTTCTTAATGAATACTTAGAAAAGAACAATAATGATAAAATTGACACAGAAGGAATGAAAGCTGAATTTCAATCAATGTTAGATTTTGTAGAGCGATATTTCCCGAATGGATTTCGCAAAGGTAAAAAACATACCACAACTCCTCGCATTCGCTTCGAGGCAATTTCTGTAGGTGTTGCTCTTGCTTTAAGAGAAAAGAGTGAGTTTGAGCCAGTGTCAATGGAATGGCTGAATTCAGAACAATTTAAGGAGTACACCACATCTGATGCAAGTAACTCTAGACCCAAAGTAATTAGGCGTATTGAATATGTGCGTAATCAACTGCTAGGCAAATCATGACGGTTATATTATTCCAAGATTTTAACGAACGTACTAAAGAAGTAAGTAAGTATTTTATTTTTTTAAAGAGTTTAGAGCAAGGTTCTACTAAACTAAGTATGGAGGGTATTAATGGAAAAAATAAAATCAGGCGAGTTGATAGTGATCTAGAAAAAACATTGAAGGCAAGTTCTTTCTTGTTGCTTTATAACTTAGTGGAATCCACTATGCGGAATGCAATAGAAACGATTTTTGAAGAAATTCGGGGTAAAGGAATTTCCTTCGATCAAGTTAGACCTGAAATCAAAAAAATTGTACTTAGGAATCTTAAAAAGCGGAACTCTGATAAAATTATTTTGAGTATAACAGCAATTTCTCTTGATATTATTACTGCGGGGTTTGATAAAGAAGACCTTTTTTCAGGTAACATCGACGGAAGATTGATAAGGGAAATGGCAACTGATTACGGATTTTCACACATAACTGATTATGTGAAAACGGGAAATGGGAGCGATCTGTTAACTGTTAAGTCCAATAGGAACGATTTAGCGCATGGCATAAAGTCCTTTGCAGAGGTAGGACGAGACAAGAGTGCTGATGAACTATTAAAAATTAAAAAACAAGTAGTTATGTATTTGAGAGCAATACTACTAAACATTGAAACATATCTGGTTAACAAAGAATATTTAGACTCCTCTACAGGCAGTCCTTGAATTTTAATTTCATACCAAGTTGTAATCAAAGGTAGTATCTGTCATCGCACCCGGAAAACTGTCTCATTAATCCTAGCTACTACAACAGACTGCAACTTAGTATAAGTTTCTTTACCTAAGATAGTCCAGGATACTCTGTGCCACCACCTGAGCCAACTTTACAGGAACAGCATTCCCAATCAAACGTCCAACACGAGTAAATCTCACAGGGTCATCAGGTGCAACAAATTCGTAGTCATTTGGGAAAGTTTGCAACAATGCTGCCTCCCTAAGAGAAATTGCTCTATCTTGTTCAGGGTGTCCAAATCGACCGTTGCCAAAGCCAAAACATTGCGTGGTTATGGTTGGACTTGGAGTATCCCATTCCATTCGACCGTAGACTGCTGGATATGTCTTGCCACTATCTTTAAGATGACATTTTGCAACCAAATTTTCAGACCAATCTCGCCAAGTTCCTCCAGGTCTAGAAGAACGGATACGGCAAAGGTTTAGTTCTGAAAGTTTGCTACACCGATGAAGTCGGTCAGTTTTAGATGACTTACCTGCAACAAGAGGTTCTAGGTGATCAATCGTCTTTCTTACTGTTTCGTAATTTATCTTATTGTGGGTTGCGGGAATTAGATTGATTTTGCCAAACTTAGAGGCGAAAAAAACCAAGCGCTTGCGTGTTTGAGGGATACCATAGCGTAAGCAGTCAACTTCGTAGAATGCAACAAAATAGCCTAACTGCTCCAATTCAGTGATGAATTCTTGAAAAACTTTATGTAGTCTCAATTGAGGCACGTTTTCCATAGAAACAATTTCTGGATTGCACTCTCGCACGAGACGAGCAAAATCATATAGAAGCTTCCACTTTACCTCCTTGTCACTGTAAGAGGGTGTTTCAGAGTATCGTCTAGAATAGTTAGAAAATGGCTGACATGGTGCACATCCTGCTAAAACTTTAATGTCTCCTATGGGAAAATCTGCCGCTAAGTCTTTGCCAGAAACATCTTCTACGCTTCGGAGTATAAATCTTGCTTGGTTGTTGTGTTCAAACGGAAACTTACAAGCTGGGTCAATGTCATACCCGGCATTGACGGGTAAACCTGCTTGTTGGAAGCCGTATGTTAGCCCCCCAGCACCACAAAACAGGTCTACTGCGGAAATACCGGTCATTATCTACCTCTAAACAATTTATATAAATCAGTTAGCTAGCTTAACTTATCTAGAGCGCTATTTTTACACCCATGTTACGTCTCCTATACCTTTAATAAGAGTTACATCTGCACAATTTATCAAGAGTTATAAGAAGTATTTCTCAAACAAGACTCGTTTTACATAACTTGATTAGCCGCGTAGACGCGTAGCTTGTTTCCCGTGCGCATAGCGTCTCTGTACCCTTCGAGAAGCAAGCTACGCACAGCGTCCCTCTGGTGCAGACTTTAGTAGAGAAGGGAAGAAGAAGGGTAGTGGCTGGTTGCCAAATATTGTATGTGTATAAAATATATATAAACATTAATAATCCTTAATAGTATTAACTATTAAGGATTGTTAATATGAGCAAAAACTGCTCACAAACATGATTTTTCCTTAAAAATCATCGAGAAACTGACTAAGGCGACTGATTACGGGGTCAACCTCTTGAGGAGGGGTAGCAACAGTATAAGAAGTATTATTTACTACTTCTAATTGACTTGGAGACGGAATGAACGATCGATCGTTGACTATGAGCGCCAGTTGTGCAACTTGTTGAGAAAGTTGCAGTAGATGATGTTCCATCGCCTCCAAACGATTAGATCCCTTGGCAAAAAAACGTTCCTCAAGTCCAGCCACTTGACGTTGCAGTTCACCGATTTGTTGATCGATCGGTGTGTTTACTGCTGTTTGTGGAGCAGGTTGTACAGATTCCGGTACACATAAAGATTGCCACAAGGCTTCTTTACAGAGATCGCTGAAAGTCTTGTCTGGTTGTTTTTCCAAATAACTTTCTACTTGCGCTAACAAGCTTTCATCAGCAAGCTCTGGGTTGAACGTGACGGATTTAACTACCTTTTTTGACCATTGGAACATCAGCTTTATGCCCTAGCAGCGCGATTGGAGGATAATTGTGCCTCTCCATAAATATACTGCCCCAAAGCATTCGCCTGACGGGAAGGTGCTGCTAAATGAGCATTAATCTTTGCTTCTTTGAGTAGACGTTGAACGTCGTCCCAGAAGAACTCACCACCGCCGCCAGTGAGAATCACATCGGTGACGCGTTCTGGCAACCAGGCTAGCACACGGCTACAGATTTCGCGAGAAAACATCTCCGTAAGGTTGGGAAGAAAATCGTCTAGGTTGGTGGGCTTGCTAGCGCCTTTAGGACGGTAAAAGCGTTCACCTCTAGGTTTGTTTACAGCAGAAATCAACGCTAGAGATTGACTATCTGCTCCCTCGATTTCGGCAGACACCAATTCATAAAACTTATTCATCCCGAAGTCTTCGCTTTTAGAAGCACCTCTAGCAAAACGGAAATTATCTACCATCAAAAGATCGACGGTTTGATGACCAATATCAACGATCGCCACCGAGATTTTTGTAAAATCGGGACTACCAGGGTTTTTCTTGGGTTGAGCTTCAGACCATAACAAGCTACCGTAGCCTTCTGGCATGACCCATACCTTACTGACGTTCAGCGACACAGATTCGCCTCGGAAGTTCAACACATGAGGGCCACCAACTTGGCTAATCAACTGTGCTTTTTCCTTTTCAAATTGCTCTAAGGAAAGAAAAGGCAGACCTAGTACGACGGAGATATCATCTCTGAGTTTGAAGTAGCCAGCACTTGCTAACACTTTTACCAGTGCAGCCTCTACCTTAGATTGTCCGACTCCTAAATTCGCCCCAAAATCGGCTGCCAGTTGACCAACAGCATATCCATTTCCTTGATACTCCAGCCACAAATCCATTAAAGGGTCAGTAGCCCTGGCTTCAAAAACACCACCGCGTACTTGTTCGATTGACATCTGCTTGACGTTGGCAGGTACGAACACCACACTGCCAGGTTCACGACTCACACAAGTTTTTGTGGAAGTTCTGCCTAAATCAACACTGAGAATGGTTTTCCCTGGAACACCGCCTGGCTTGATACCGGCAGGAGGATTATTATTAACAGCATTGATAGGAGTTGATGCTAACGGCTGCCTATTCATGGGTATAGCAGCAGCATTTATGGGGGTAGCGGCGGAAGGTTGGTCTGTCATGAAAGCTCCTAGTTCAAACTTAACTGTAAAAAGTTGTCATGCTCATCTTACAAAAATGCGAGCAACCAGAAATTCTAGGTTGCGTCAAGTGTAGCTAGAAATACGCCAAAAATTAATTCTGGCAATACCTCTGGTAAGCTCTGCCAACGCACATCTAGTATTATTTGGCATAGTGTAGGCGAATTTTGGCCAGATGTAACCCCTGCTTTCACTGCTTTCAAATCAAAAGCGTCCGTGTTTCATTTTCTAGTGCGTCTTAACTGGCGCTTGAATATCCAGAAAGCAAATGCTAGAACCAAACCGCCAAGTACGATTTTAGATACAGGAGCAAGGTACTTGTCCACAAGTTCATACTGACTACCCAATATGTATCCTGAGTATGTTAACAAACCCACCCAAGCAGCGCTACCTAATGTTGTGTAAAACAAAAATGGTAGCAAAGGCATATTGCTAATACCTGCGGGAACAGAAATCAAGGTGCGGATTCCTGGCACCAGACGACCAATTAATACTGCTGTTTTACCTTGTCGGTCAAACCACTTTTTGGCCTTGGTGATATCTTTACTAGATATAGCCAGCCATTTGCCATACTTGTCAGCCCAAGTTTTTAAACGAGTTTCACCCAAGAACTTACCCGGATAGTACCAAATAAGTGCGCCCAATACAGAACCCAAAAGTCCTGCGAAAAATACACCAATAATATTCAGCTTTGCCCCTCCTGGTTGATATGGACTTGCTGTAAATCCAGCCAGTGGCATAATCAATTCTGAAGGAATGGGGGGAAAAAGGTTCTCTAAAAACATTAGTAGGGCAATTCCCCAATAGCCAAAATAGTTGATAGTATTAGTTATCCATTCAAGCATTGAGTCAATTCCTGAAATTGCTGGACTAGTCTTGTTGCTAAATTCAGCTTTAGCTTTTTTAAAGGGTAATTATCCCCGCTTGCTAGAGTCAAGTAATTTGATTACACTAAAAATTAGCAGCATAACTGAAAAACAGAGTAAGACAAGTGGAAGCTAGGGGTCTGTTTCATTAATGTTGAGAGTTATAAAAGTTCGTAAGTACCTCTAGCCCTTGAAATTGAACGATTTATCGCTCACTACAAACCTCACAAAATTAATGAAACGAACCACTAGGTTTTGTTTTCTAATTTTTTAGATCCCCCTTAGCCTGCTTTTAAAGGGGCTAGGAAGGATCTAAAGACTTGATGGCAAATTTAAAAACATACTCTGGGTTTTCTGCTGAAGTTGGGGCTGTGGGGCAGCACGGGGAGAGAAAGGAGAAAATTTCACCTTGTCCCTCTTATCCCCTTCATCCCCTCTTCTTTTAGACTGTGGGGGTCAAAGATTGTACCCTTGGTTCTGATTGCCAGTCTAAGGGATTCCAAACTCGATCTTCCAGCGCCATCTGCTCAATTAAACTTGCAAGCCTCAAGGCTTTGAGAGCTTGTTCGCCACCTACTGAAGGTTGATTGCCACCGTGTACGCAGTTGACAAAATGTTCTAATTCTGCACTTAGGGGTTGAATATTGCTGGTGTAGACTTTTTCAATTACACCGTCTTGCCTGTAAAGTACTTGTCGGTGGTCGGTGAGAGAATTGGCAGCCGTTTGGCGGTGAATCAAAATTTCATTCTTGAGAAAATCTGCCTCAGTAAATGAATTTTTGCAATGGGCGACAATGCGGCGAATTTTGCGGTGAGTGACTTTACTAGCAGTCAGAGTAGCAACAATACCATTGGCAAACCCCAAGGTGGCGGTTACGTAATCTAAATAACCAGAGTCTAAGGAGCGAGTACCACTAGCAGTCAATTTCGTGACTGGGGAAGCAGCTAATTCCAAAAGTAGGTCGATGTCATGGATCATTAAATCCAGCACAACTGAAACATCGTTTGCCCGATCTGAGTAAGGACTCATTCTGTGGGCTTCTAGCGCCAGTAATTCCTCTGTTTTTAGAACTTGGCTCAGTTCTTTAAAAGCTGGGTTAAAACGCTCAATATGACCTACTTGCAGAATACATCCAGACTCAGCTGCGGCATTTACTAAAGACTCTGCCTCAGAAATACTGGCTGCGATCGGTTTTTCAATCAAAACATGAATTCCCGCTAACAGACAGTTGATGCCCACGGCATAGTGCAGACGGGTGGGAACAGCTACACAAACTGCTTCCACAAGGGGTAGTAGATCGCAGTAATCTTCAAAAAAACGCACCTTGTAGTTGCTAGCAGTTTCTAACCCCCGCTCGACGTTAATATCTGCCACTCCGACTAGTTCAACATCTTTCATTGAACTCAGGACGCGAGCGTGGTGTTGTCCCATGTTACCCACTCCAATCACGCCTATGCGGATTGGTCGTGGCTGGTTGCGCTGTGTATATGGATTCGGTTCTGCCACTGACATGCTATTTTGCACTATTATTCTCTCCTCAACCACCAAATTTAGAGACGCTACGGCCGTTGGCGTTTATACTTGAAAGCCGGTTACGATCCGTCTAAAACCATCCAGATGGTAACATAGAGCCTATGTTTATGAAGAATTTCAAAGTTTGTGATCGGTTCCCGTAATCCAAATATCTTTTGTATAGATATTTCGAGTTTGCTTTGGATTTTGCACTTCTACAAAATATATGTATTTTTATTAACTTTAAAACTTTCAGTAAGACCTAAGTATAAATTCCCCTTGGCATTGCTTTCTGGCATCTTGTTAAGGTTTGATGCAGTAATTTGAAATCCAAAATTTGCAACCGAGATGAAAGCTGTAATTCTGTTATCTGGGGGATTGGACTCTTCCACTATTCTGTACAAAGCTCAAGCTGATGGCTGTGAATGTCATGCTATTTCCTTTGATTACCAGCAGCGACATCGACGAGAGTTACAGTCAGCACTCAGTGTCGCTCAAAAAGCTGCGATCGCAAAACATCAGGTAGTTAATTTTGACTTACGACAATGGGGCGGTTCGGCCCTTACTGATAATGCCATTGATTTACCCCAGGAGCGATCGCTAGATGAAATGTCTCAAAATATTCCTGTCACATACGTTCCGGCTCGTAATACCATCTTTTTAAGCTTTGCTCTTGGTTTTGCCGAAGCGATCGCAGCAGAGCGTGTCTATATCGGTGTTAATGCCCTAGATTACTCAGGATATCCTGATTGTCGCCCCGACTATATCCAAGCAATGCAGGAAGTTTTTCGCTTGGGAACCAAACAAGGGCGTGAGGGACAACCAATTAATATTGTTGCACCCCTAATAAACTTGAAAAAAACCGAAATCATCCAACTGGGGAACCAATTGGGAGTTCCTTGGGAACTAACTTGGTCTTGCTATGCAGGTGGAGATGTCGCCTGTGGTGTGTGTGATTCTTGTCGCTTGCGGCTAGCAGCTTTTGCCGAATTGGGACTTGTTGATCCACTGGCGTATGCACAGTAGAGACATTTGTCATTGGTCATTAGTCATTAGTTATTACCCCCTGCCCCTTTGCTCCCCTGCTCCCCTGCTCCCCTGCTCCCCTGCTCCTCTGCTCTCCCCTCTTCCTCTACCCGTCGCAGTTGAATTTGATGCAGGCGTGGGCCAACAATTGATACCACGGTGAATTCGAGATTTTGATAACAAAATATTTCGCCTTTGGCAGGAATTTTCTGTAACTCATACAGCAAAAAGCCCCCTAGTGTTTGATATTCTCTGGTCAGGGGCAAATTGAGATGCAAAACTTCGTTGAGGTTTTCAAGGTTGATTTGTGCTTGCACCAAAAATTTTTGCTCACCTAACATCTGAATCAGTAAATCTTCACTGCTTTCAAGGTCGCTGGGGTCGCCAATAATTTCGGCAATGACATCTTTGATTGTCACTAGTCCCACAGTACCGCCAAATTCATTCACTACCATGACCATAGCGGGTTTCTCTTGCTGCATCATGGGCAAAAGTTCACTCAAGGGCGTGTGTTCTGGAACAAACCGGGCGGGACGCATCCAAGGTTGGATCTGTGTCTCTAAACTGAGGTTTCCGACTGCCAAGGGTTGTGCCAAATCTTTAAAATAAACAATGCCGCGAACATCGTCTAAAGATTCACCAATCACAGGATAGCGCGAGTAACCAGTAGAAGCCATTTCCCTGAGTAATGTCTGGAAGCTAGCATCTTTTGGCAGTGTGATAATACTGGTGCGCGGGATCATCACATCTTGCGCCATGACATCCCCAAACTCGAAGACATTATTGAGCAATTCTCGCTCTGCACGCTGTAACCCAGTAGACCCCCATTCTGTAGAGATGATCAGTTGCAATTCTTCGGGAGTTACAGGCGGTCGCCAGCCTTGACCTGTGTATTGGATGCCAAAAATTCGTAATAAAAAACGAGTTGATTGGTTAAGAATCCAGATGAAGGGGCCAAAAAAACGCACGATCGCTTTTACCGGAGGCCCCAAAAACCTTGCTAGCTGTTCTGAGTACAGCATAGCCAAGGATTTGGGACATAATTCTCCGATCACAATTTGCAAATAAGCAATCAAGAAAAAGGCGATAGGAATTGATAGGGAATGGGCGAGGAAGGTAGTCATCCCACTGGGTAAAGGCCAGGATCTTAACCAGGCATTCACCAGTACAACAATCGTACTTTCGCCAATCCATCCCAGTGCCAAACTAGAGAGGGTAATGCCTAACTGGGTGGTAGATAGTAGTCGGTCAATACTGCGTTGTAACATTTCTACAGCGATCGCTGGAATATCCCCAGCCTTAACTAGCTGGTGAATACGCGATCGTCGCACGCTCACCATCGAAAATTCCGCCGTCACAAAAAAGGCATTTATGGCAATCAGTAGTAGCACTGATAACAACCGCAGCGCCACTTCTATCAAACTTAAATTAGGAAAACCACTCACCACCAAAGCTCGTGTAAAACTCACGCCCTCCATTTAGGGGGAATAGGGAATAGGGAATGGAGAGTGCTGAGTGCTGAGTGCTGAGTGCTGAGTTGTGAATCTCACTTATTTACTTGGAACTCAGAACTGTTTCGCCCAATGCTCAATGCCCAATGCCCAATGCCCAATGCCCTTTCTACCTTTCTACAGGAATATTCGATGCCTCTAGCTTCAATTGTTGAGCGGGATAATCAGTCAGAGCAAGTGAGATTTTCTTGACATCATCAAGTAAAGCTGTAGGAATGCTCACTGTACCTGAAAATGCTGGTCCATTTACAGGCAATTCTGTTGGTAAACCCTCTGTACTAGCACTCAGGGTTCGTCCTTTGTCATCGGTAACATCTAAAAAACTATACAAGAAGCGCACAGAATCCTTACCTTTGTTCTGCATTTTCACTTTTAGTAGTAAATCACCACCAGAGTAGCGAGCAGATTGTACAGTCATTGTTACACCCTGACTTTGGGCAGTAACCGGAAAACCTGGTAGGGGCTTTTCTTCAACTACTTCTGGGGGTTTTTCCTCTGGCTTCTGCTTGCTGCTATTGGTTTCTTCATCATCTTCCTCTGGCTTTTCCGATTTAGCGGCTTTAGTCTTACCCTCAATTCGCGCCTTGACTATTTTCAGAATTTCTTCCTCTTTTAATAGCACTAGCCCTCCCTGTTGAGAGCTATTTGCCTTATTGCTGGCAAATTTGGTTGTAGGACGCCCATCTGGTGTAGTCACGCCTTTAAGTGCTGAACTCCCCAGGTCAAAGCCCAAAAACGCGCTCACAGAACCTGCTCCCATCATCAGAATTAACAAAATCAAAGTAAGAAGTACAGTAGAATTTATTTTCATCGCTGACAAGCTATCACAATAGAATGCTGGTCTATTTAAGAATAGTGAAGCTTTTGACCTCAATCCTTAAAGGAACTTAATCAATATTAGTTTGCACTATATCTATGATCAAATTATGTAGTATAAAAATCTAATAAACTATTGTCCAGTATTCACACGTGGTAAATTTGTGCTATATTCATGGAATTGGCTAAACTCAGTGCGTGAGGTATTTTTCTCACTCTAAAATTAGCAAATCAGGTTGACCTAAGAGTTTAAGTAATTTGCTCGTAGCAACCCACAACCCAAAAACAAGCGCCTTTGGCCGATTGGGGAGGCAACGAACTCATAATTCGTCTTCAGGCTGGTTCGATTCCAGCAGGGCGCACTGAGATCATCAAAAACTAGTAATAGAAAGGCATGGGGCACTTGTACTGAGTGACTTGCCTTGACTTGTGCCCAGCATTTCGACTTACTTCGGCTACGCTCAGGATAAGCTCTGTACAAGTCGCTTGATGGAACCGGAGCCGAGGTACTGAAGTCGAAATGAGTGTTGGCGCAGCTTCTCCAAGAGTTGTATTGGAGTTAAGGGAGAGGTGAGGGGTGACAGGTGACAGGTGAGAGGGAATAATCTTTACCCTGTAAGCTGTACCTTTATTACCTTCTTTACTCTCCACTACCCAATCTTACCGAGATGGTAAAGTTTCAAACCGGAATTCAGTTCCTACTTTAAGTTTGTTGCTATAGCGAGGAGAGACGAGCAGCGATGTGTCATAAGGATTTGGTAAATCAGGAGTACGAATATAAGGATCGTTGCCAACTTGCTGAGTCAGGACATCATGATATAAAGTATTAATCAAATTAGCATCACGGGCAATTTCATTTTCTGGGAAGGAACCACCAAAACCAAAACCAAATCCTAGAAATGAGTCTAGCTGACGCTTGAGGCTGCCATTTTCGTAGAAATTGCGATCGTGACGAAAATAGGCTCGTTCAAATACATCATTCGTAGTTTCAGAATTAGGTGTTGCCGTTTGGGCAGATGCAATAGAGGGAAAAGCAATACCAGCAGCAAGCAGCACCAATAAACCACCAAAGGTTTTAAATTTTATACGCACGTTTCTGACTCCTCAACTTTTGCTTTAGGCGAATCTTAATTTATGCTGAAGTTCAGAACTCTGATGAGTTCAACCTTTGGTGTAGCACAACTTTTAATGTTTTGTAATGACGTATCCTACTGAAACTCTTACCCACTCAGATATTTGGGCAACCACTTCTGATTTGACTACTTTACGCCACAAGCTACTAGATTTATTTTGCCAACTTGCTTATCAAGAGGGTGATTTTCTCCTATCTTCTGGTCTGCATAGTTCTTATTACGTCAATAAGACGCAGGTAACACTCCATCCCCAAGGTGCTTTAGCAGTCGGACGATTACTATTTCCTTTATTACCTATAGATACACAGGCTGTAGGTGGTTTAACAATGGGAGCTGATCCAATTGTGACAGCAGTAAGTATAGTTTCTGTTTATCAAAACCGCCCAATACCAGCGCTGATTATTCGCAAGGAAGCCAAGGGTTATGGGACAAGAGCTTATATAGAAGGCCCCAGTTTATCAGAGGGCGCAAAAGTAGTAGTTTTGGAAGATGTAGTAACAACTGGGCAATCTGCTCTAAAAGCGGTTGAGCGTCTTAAGGATGCAGGTTATACCGTAAATCAAGTAATTTCACTGGTAGATCGACAACAAGGGGGAGGTGAGTTGTACCAGTCAGCTGGGTTGAAGTTTGAAACTTTGTTTTCGATTCAGGAAGTTCAAGAACGCTACCGACAACTTGCAAATTCATGAACAAAAGGAGATAAATATGCAAGCAACAGTATCCACAGAACTAACACAAGAAAAAGTCGATAAAGCTGTGAGCGCAATTCTTGAAGTACTAGGAAAGCCAGAAAATGATTTACACCACAAAGCGTTAACAGCTTTTCAGGGTGGCGATCATCAAACTGTAAAGAGACTGGCATCTACCAACTTGAATGATTATTATTGCAAAGCTTTGGGATATCTGGGAGGAGCGCTGAAGCTGACTCCAAACACCGATACTATCTTGGCGGAATCGGCTCGTAGTGCAGCTGAATTTGTCAAAGAAAAAGCATTGCAGCACCTTGGTATTAAGATCGCTGATGCCTTGAATTAATCAATGCAATGAGCTTGCGCGATCGCTCTAAATAAATTACACAAACCCTCCTGAAAAACTTTTCAAGAGGGTTTGTGTAATTACCTATTGTGGTCATTTAAAAGTCATTGCTAAGAAACATTGTACTTACTTTTACTGACTTCCTGTAGTAACAAAAGATGGATTACTTCACCAGTAAAGTGAGGGTGAACGCTGTTTGACCAGAAGGTGTTAAGTCAAGGGTGAATAGGAGTTACAGAAGCCCAGTTAAAGGCGGCATTGGGAGTTCCAGCCAATCCGCCAAATACCAGGCGATCGCAGTCAGCGTTCACCCAGACCTGATTTTAAAGCCACGGCGACAAAGTTAGGAGTTACAGAAGCCCAGTTAAAAGCGGCATTGGGAGTTCCACCTCATCCTCCTGGCGATGGCGGAGCCTCTCCCCAAGAAAATCGTCCTAATCAACCATAGAACACGCGGTAGGGGCGCAAGGCCTTGCGCCCCTACGACAGACAGGTAAGGTTTTATCCCCTTTACCCTTTTCCCTTTCCCCCAAAACCCAACAAGTATTGGGTGTGGTTCAAATACATGAAAGATGCTGTACATATAGTGTGAGATTATTTGATTTTTTCTTTCACCAGAACTACTACAATTACTATTGATGCTAGATAATGGGAAGGCTTTGACATTTTCTTGCCAATCTAGCCCGGAAACAATAACTAAGACTTATGCGAACTCACTATTGCGGCGAACTCCGAAAAGAACATATTGGAGAAACTGTTACCTTTTACGGATGGGTAGACCGTCGCCGCGATCATGGTGGTGTGATATTTTTAGATTTACGCGATCGCTCTGGAACTGTCCAAATCGTCAGCGATCCGCAACGCACCCCAGATTCTTACGAATATGCGAACGCCCTGCGAAATGAATATGTTGTCGAAATCACTGGTAGGGTAACACAACGTCCCGAAGAATCGTTGAATACCCGCATCCCCACAGGCGAGGTAGAAATCTACGCCGATAAAATTGAACTACTCAATGCTGTTCGCAAACAGTTACCTTTCCAAGTTTCTGTAGCTGACACCGAAACAGTACGAGAAGACTTACGGCTGAAATATCGTTATTTGGATTTACGACGCGAACGTATGGCGCAAAATTTGCAACTGCGTCATCAAATTGTCAAAGCCATGCGTCGTTATCTAGAAGATTTGGAAGGTTTTATCGAAGTCGAAACCCCAATTCTTACCCGTTCTACCCCAGAAGGAGCGCGGGATTATGTTCTACCCAGTCGCGTCAATCCTGGTGAGTGGTATGCTTTGCCGCAATCACCCCAACTATTTAAACAATTGCTGATGGTATCTGGCTTAGATAGATATTATCAGATTGCCCGTTGCTTTCGTGATGAAGATTTACGCGCCGACAGACAACCAGAATTCACGCAGTTGGACATGGAAATGAGCTTCATGTCCCAAGAAGAAATTATCGAACTAAATGAGAATTTAATTTGCCATATCTACAAAACAGTTAAAGGCATTGAGTTACAACGCCCTTTCCCGCGTCTCACTTATGCTGAGGGGATGGAACGCTACGGTAGTGATAAACCCGATACACGCTATGGTTTGGAATTAGTTGATGTCTCAGATATCGTGAAAGATTCTGGTTTCAAAGTCTTTCGGGATACTGTTACCAATGGTGGTATCGTCAAAATCCTCCCCATTCCCAACGGGAACGATGTAATTTCTAATGTCCGCATTAAACCAGGCGGCGACTTATTTAAAGAAGCCAGCGAAGCCGGTGCTAAAGGTTTAGCTTATATCCGCGTCAGGGATGATGGCGAAATTGATACCATTGGGGCAATTAAAGACAACTTAAGCGAAGAACAAAAACAAGAAATTTTGCGCCGTACAGGTGCAAAAGCTGGACATTTGCTGTTGTTTGGGGCAGGGGAAGCTGCTACAGTTAATAAAACATTAGATAGATTACGACAAGCGATCGCTAGAGAATTTGATTTAATCAATGCCGAAAAAATTAACTTACTCTGGATTACTGATTTCCCGATGTTCGAGTGGAACGCTGACGAAAAACGTCTAGAAGCACTACATCACCCGTTTACAGCACCACATCCTGATGATTTGAGCGACTTAAAGACTGCACGCGCCCAAGCTTACGACTTAATACTCAACGGCGTCGAAGTTGGCGGCGGAAGTCTACGGATTTATCAGCGAGAAATTCAACAGCAAGTGTTTGAAGCGATTGGGTTATCTCCTGAAGAAGCACAAAGTAAATTTGGCTTTCTCTTAGAAGCATTTGAATATGGTACACCGCCGCATGGTGGCATAGCCTACGGTTTAGATCGTTTGGTAATGTTGTTAGCTGGAGAAGAATCGATTCGGGATGTCATTGCTTTTCCGAAGACACAACAAGCACGTTGTTTGTTGACAGATGCGCCTTCGAGTGTAGATGCTAAACAGTTGAAAGAATTACACGTTGCTTCGACTTATAAACCAAAGTCTTAGAGGATGTTTGAAGAGGATTCAGGAGGCAGGAGAAACCCATCTTTAAAAACATGGGATTTTAGCTAGGACGCTTTGTATCGAGCGGAAAGTGCCGCGAGATACAATTCTTTTTTTTAGTGGGCAAATGACCCAGAGTAAAGTTTTTACTTCTGCCTCCTGCCTTTCTTTGTAAAATTTTATGCCAATCGTCTCACCATAATCCGAATGATCACAAGATAAATAAACGTTTCGGCAGTTTTAAGAAGTAGTTCATAGTCTTTATTTACAGCAATTTTCATGTATTTGAACCACACCCAATGTTTGTCGGGTTTTAGGGGAAAGGGAAAAGGTTAAAGGGGAAAAAATCTTATATATCGAGCCTTCCACTCCTTTTACCCTTATCCTTTTCCCTTTAACCGAGTAGGGGCGCAAGGCCTTGCGCCCCTACCGCGTGGTCTATTTACCTGAAAATAGCTGTAATTGCCGACAGCAAAAAAGCCAAACCAAGGTGCGCTCTATCACCCAGTGTTTTGGAAGCAAAACAAAACCTTTGCGCTCTTTGAGTTGGAGTAGTACTTGTATAATCCAACGGCAATTTTGATTATTTTAATATTCAAAACTCAGTGACAACGTTAACAGAGCAACAATTAAGAAAACGGAATATTTCCCAGTTGCTAAAGACTTTTGAAAAGCTTCACTATCAAGAAAAGCAAGTGGGTCACAAGCTACTAATCTTCCTGAAGTTAAGATTAATTCCCCAAGATAATGGGTTGTAAATGTAATATCCCTAATTGAACTAGATAGTTTTTCACCTCTTAAAGCTTTATAAAAATTAATAGTATCACTTTTTGTATAAGGTTTGAAATAATATTGTAGCACAAGCTTAGTTTAAACCCTTGCAATGCTTAACTGCTTGATAGAACCTGTTGTATTTGATGAAGTTTGGAATGCAAAGAATATTTGCATTTAATCTGATTTATTCATTGGCTCTGATTGCAATTTGCTAGAATTACTATAGTTTTTATTTCTGAAATCTAGAAGAAATCTAGCATTTTATTATGATTATGCGCATTCCCACAATTGCTGCGGCCTTTGTCGCGGCTAGTCTTAGTATAGGTACACTTTTGAGTATTGCTGCCCCAGCTTCGGCTCAAGAGATAATAACTTGTTCAAGCCAAAATAATCGAAGAAATACTTGTTCGGTAAATGCAAGAGGTAGAGTGAGGCTTGTTAGGCAATTGTCTAACACCAGTTGTAGAGGAAATTGGGGCTATCGGAGAAATCGTATTTGGGTGAAAAATGGTTGCCGAGCTGAGTTTTCAGTTGGCGATCGCAGAAACGGCAGATATGACAGATACGACAGAAACGATAGATATGACAGATATGACAGAAACGATAGATATGACAGATATGACAGATATGACAGAAACGATAGATATGACAGATAGGAAACTGGGTATTGCATCAATTTGGGATTGACTAATAAAAAAATACTCAACTACTTCTTGTGAGGTGGGCTTCTCGCCATTAGCGTCAACTTCAGGCAGATGCCCTGTCAAGTATTCTTTGCGTATCTTGCTAATGCGATCGCTTTTCCTTTTGTAGAAAAGCGATCGCAGTGCTTATTTTAAGTCGCGGATAAGATAAAGAAGTAACATCGCTCCTCACACACAAGTAGCAATGACCTCAACCCTGCGGAAATTTCCCCGTCTCAATGCTCCGACGCTGCACAAGTTGCCCAATGGTTTGACAATCATTGCCGAGCAAATGCCAGTTGAAGCCGTAAACCTCAACTTATGGATAAAAGTTGGCTCTGCTGTTGAACCTGATGCCATTAACGGCATGGCTCACTTTTTAGAACACATGATTTTTAAAGGAACAGAACGACTGGCAAGCGGCGAGTTTGAACGTCGAATTGAAGAGCGGGGTGCTGTTACCAATGCCGCTACGAGCCAAGATTATACTCATTACTATATAACTACTGCCCCCAAAGACTTTGCCGAGCTTGCGCCACTACAAATAGATGTAGTATCGAATGCGAGTATTCCTGATGATGCCTTTGAACGTGAACGATTGGTAGTTTTAGAAGAAATTAGGCGTTCAGAGGATAATCCTCAGCGGCGTACATATCGGCGGGCGATGGAGACAGCCTTCGAGCGTCTACCCTATCGCCGTGCGGTATTGGGGCCAGAATCGGTGATTGCCGGACTTAAACCCCAGCAGATGCGAGACTTTCATACTAATTGGTATCAACCCCAGTCAATTACGGCTGTGGCTGTGGGCAATTTGCCCGTGGAAGAATTAATTTCAACTGTCGCCGAAGGATTTACAAAAGCCACTAAAACTCATCACTCCCCACTTCCTACTCCCCACTCCCCCCTGAATCCTGAGTCACCATTTACAGAAATTGTTCGTCGAGAATTTATCGATGAAAGTCTGCAACAAGCAAGGCTAGTAATGGTTTGGCGGGTTCCAGGAATGGCTCAGTTAGATCGTACCTATGGATTAGATGTTTTAGCAGGAATTTTGGGACACGGACGGACATCAAGACTGGTGAGGGATTTACGGGAGGAACGGGGATTAGTTTCTTCAATTTCTGTGAGCAACATGAGCAACGAGTTGCAAGGGATATTTTATATTTCAGCTAAATGTGCAGTAGAAAATTTAGCAGTTGTAGAAGATGCGATCGCTCAACACATTAGCAAACTCCAAACAGAGTTGGTAACAGAATCAGAAATTGCCCGTGTGCGGCGGCGAGTAGCTAACAGATATGTTTTTAGTAACGAAACTCCAAGCGATCGCTCTGGATTGTATGGTTATTATCAATCTTTGGTGGGAGATTTGGAACCTGCCTTTAACTACCCAGCGATAATTCAGAGCCAAGATGCAACAGACTTGATGCAAGCAGCCAAAGAGTATCTATCTTCTAATGCTTATGGTGTAGTTTTTGTCAAGCCGTAAATCAAAAATTGGGAATAGGGCATTGGGCATTGGTAATTAATCAATAATTAATTATTCCTCCCCTGCTCCCCCGGTTACTGAGTTTACGGTGAGCGCAGTCGAAGTATGCTCCCTCATCCCCCACTCCCCAATTTAATCATGTGGACTCAAATCGACACCCATATTAGCCAGGTGACTGGCGAAAAATTTCAGAGTCAGCAACGGCGATCGGTTGGTGGCGGGTGCATCAACCAAGGTTATGCTGTCTCTAATGGTGAGATAACCTACTTCGTCAAACAAAACCTTGCATCCCAAGTTGCAATGTTTGAAGCTGAGGCGTTAGGTTTAAAGGAAATGCTAGCAACAGCTAGTATTCGCGTCCCCAAACCAATTTGCTGGGGTACTGCTGATAATTCTAGCTACATCGTCCTGGAATGGTTGGAACTTGGTAGCGGTAACAGCAATTCGTGGTTAGAAATGGGACGCAAGTTAGCAGCGATGCACAAAGCTAGCAGCAGTCAAGGTTTTGGTTGGAAAATTAACAATACCATTGGTTCCACACCTCAAATTAATACTTGGACAGCAGACTGGACAGAATTTTATATTAAACATCGCCTGGGTTATCAATTTCAGTTGGCAAGGCGACGGGGAGGTAATTTTCCCAAACAAGACAAGTTACTGGCAGCTATCCCTGAACTATTGGCGGATCATCAAGTGCAACCTTCCTTAGTACATGGCGATTTATGGGGTGGAAATGCTGGGTGTACTGCGTCGGGAGAACCAGTGATATTTGATCCAGCAACTTATTTTGCAGATAGAGAAGTTGATATCGCAATGACCGAATTATTTGGTGGTTTCCCCGCAGCGTTTTATAAGGGTTACAACGAGGTGTTTCCGTTAGATGCAGGTTATGAGCAAAGAAAAACGCTCTATAACCTTTATCACATTTTGAATCACTTCAATTTATTTGGGGGCAGTTACGATTCGCAAGCCAATAGGATGATTGACCAGATTTTACGATAATGGATGCGGATTAAATAAAGTGCAAAACTAGTGACACGGCGTCGCGGAAAGTGCCACGAGACACAAGGGAGTCAGTGCAGTCTTGGGGCTTTGCCCCAAGCATCTGGCGGCATCCTTACTTCAATCCCACGTTTAAAAACGTGGGATCCTTTCTGCCTCCTGCCTTTTGAATTTGTCCTGTTGTCACAGACTCGATTGCGAGATTGATGGTACTTTATTTTTGCACAAACTCCTTTATCCCAATGGCATACAAGCTATGACACTCAATTTATATTTACTGCGACATGGAGAAACTACTTTTAGTCAAAGTGGTAATTTCTGCGGTGAAACTGATGCAGAGTTGACAACAGAGGGAATGCAGATGGCATCCGCTTTTGCCGATGTTTATCAACAATTGAAGTGGGAAGGGGTTTATGTTAGCCCGATGAAGCGCACAATTGCAACTGCCAAGCCATTTTGTGATGCTATCGGTATGGATATGCAGTTGCGTGAGGGACTTAGAGAAGGTAGTTACGGCGAATGGGAAACTAAGAGTAAATCGTTTGTCCAAGAGAATTACGCAGAAAACTATGTAAAATGGTTGACAGAACCTGCTTGGAATGCACCCATTGCTGGAGAAACTGCGGTAGATATTGCTAACCGTTCTATGCCTGTAATTGCTGAGATTCAAGAAAAACATCCCCAAGGTAACGTTTTAGTAGTTTCTCATAAAGCAACGATTCGGATTATGCTTTGCAGTTTACTGGGAATTGATTTGGGACGCTATCGCTATCGGGTGAATATTTTGGTCGCGTCGGTAAGTATGGTTAAATTTGACGTTAATGGCCCTTTGTTAGAAATATTAGGCGATCGCCATCATATACCCAATCATATTCGCTCTCGTCCGGGAACATAATAGTCTCTTAGGGACTTGCAAAAAATAAATTATCCCAAATTAATTATTTCTAGATTTGTAGGGGCGCAAGGCCTTGCGCCCCTACAATTGGATTATTTTTTTAACTGGAAGACGCTGCTTCGCCCAGCTTAAAAGCGCGCGTGGGTTGGCAAAGCCCTCAGTAAAATAGGAGATTAATTTCGGGTATGAGGATTTCTGCCCTGCCGAACCGATTTATTTTCATAGGTTATAGCCTATATTAGGCAAGATGCCTATCCCACAAGACTTAACTCGTGGTTTCGATATCGTATAACTGGCATAGGGTGAGGAGTTTTTGTTTGAGGCGATCGCGCACGTTCTCAGGTAATATCACTACACAATCTGGCGCATACTGCATGACTTCGCGGGTAAACCAAAAGGTACTAGATACTCGCCTGACAACTCGCCGAACTCGCGCTTTATCTGCTAGCCACTCATTGATGTTGTCTTCTGGTTTAGCTTGATAGGCAAAAGCCAAGCCAGCAAATAGGTGCATTTCCACTTCTATCTCAGCTAAATTTGATCGCCACTCACCAGAAATTGGCATGACAGCAGCTTCAGTAATCCTGTCTAACCGCAAACTCCAGTTGTGAACCAGTTCTGGTATATCAAAGTTTCCTTCTGTCTCTTCGCACCAGCAATCGAGATATTGCCGCTTTTCGTGAGGTGTAACTTTGGCATGGCGAACTGTGAAGTTTAATAAGCGTCCAGTTGCATCTTGATAAGAAAGCTGAAATGGTTGGTTTCGCTGGATGTAGTTATCTATTTGTAAGCGCCAAGCTGGGGGAAGATTCTCTAAGAAACGTTCGATTTCGTTTCTTAGCGGTATCGATAATTCGCTGCGTTCGAGAAGCAAGTTTGCAATGATTTGGGCTTGTTCAATTTGCCCGATATCTGTCAAAGCAGTGATACACCGATGTAATGCACGGATGTGTGATTCTTTCCAATTGTTATTGTTACCGATGAGTAACTTACGTTGGGCAATCGCTTCTATCAGTTTAGAGATATTCGGGCGATCGCCCCACATCATACCGAATTCTAAGGCGATCGCTTCTAGCTCGGTTTTATCACGTTCTGATATCGACAGTGTAATAGATTGACCTTTTCGACTCATATTTTATACGGACACTTTTATACGGATATATCTTGGCAACTTCTATTTTGCATGGCATTATAAGGAATAACAACGAGTTACGGACAGTTTTTAAGTAAAGTGAAAAACTCGCACCATTGGTGCGAGAAATAGGCTGGAAATTTTTTATACCCATCGAAAAAACTGCCACTATTGGTAGCAGAAATTTATGGATTGTATTTCTTAGCACATATATAAAAACTGCCACTATTGGTAGCAGAAATTGATTAGATTTACTAAGTCTGTCATTCTTTTTGCATAAAAGTTCTGATAAACCAAGCATTTACGTAGCAATTTAAAGGATATGTCTGAACATTACAGCATAAGTCTCAAACCTGTTTATTCTAAAACCGTCCCTACACCTGATGACGTGAAATTACCTAATGGTTGGTCACTCTCTTGGCATCAAGTGGAAACTCTGAAGGCATTACGCAATCCAAGTATTGAGGTAATTTTCAACACTGCAATGACTGGAGATGGTAAAAGCTTGGCTGCTTATTTGCAGGCTATGACAAGTAGGACACCGACTTTAGCAATGTATCCAACAAACGAGTTAACAAGAGATCAAGAAAAACAGGTTCAAGGATACAAAGATATTTTTAAACCTCAGAAAGATCCGCAAATAAGACGATTAACAGCAGCTATTTTGGAGAAAGATATAGCGACTGGTAAACTCTCTTCTAAACGAGATGGGATAGAAGACTTTTCTATTAACTATGAAATTCTGCTGACCAATCCTGACATTTTTCATTACATCCATAATTTTTACTACTTGATAGAAAAAATAGATAACCCTGACAGGTTATTCAGACGTATAGACGAAAATTACAAATTATTTATATATGATGAATTTCATGTTTTTTCATCTCCGCAAATAGCTAGTGTAATTAATACAATACTTTTAATGAGACACACTGGTAGTCCAAACAAGAAATTTCTTTTTCTTTCTGCAACACCTAATGAATTACTCAAGAGTTATTTTCAAAAAGCTGGAATAGAACCGAAGATTATCGATCCAGTTGATGTTGGAGCTTACAAATTTTCATCAGATGATTCAACCGATGGGTGGCGGCAGATTAGTCAACCTATTAACTTATGCTTTGCTCAAGGTATAGAGCCTAACCTTAGTTCTAGCTATAAATGGATAGAAGAAAATGCTGAAACGGTGATTTTAAAGTTTTTTCAAGACTATCCTAACAGCAAAGGTGCAATTATTTTAAATTCCATCGCAGCAGTTAAAAAGCTCATGGACAAGTTAAAACCTATTTTTGAACCGCGATGGAAGGTTAGAGAAAATACTGGTTTAACAGGAGAAACTGAAAAGTCTCAATCAGTTGCAGAAGCAGATTTGCTTTTAGGTACGTCTACAATTGATATTGGTGTAGACTTTCGGATTAATTTCTTAGTTTTTGAAGCTGCTGATGCTGGAAATTTTATTCAACGATTTGGTCGGCTTGGCAGACATGAAGGTTTTGAAAGTTATCAAGCTTACGCTTTAATACCTAACTTTCTTGTTGCAAGGTTATTTAAGGATGAATTTCATTCTTTACATCCTTTACAAGATGGTGAAAGTTATAACCGGGTTGAGTTTAATAATGCTATTCGTTCATCTTGGATATTTAAAAACGACTTTGAATGTTATCCAAGGCGTTGGGGTGGAATCCAGTCATATTACATATATAAAATACTGAGCAATAATAATCACATGAAAGATAAATACCCAAACATTGATAAAAAATTTGGTACTAGTATTCAAAGAGATTTAGGAATCAAACTTGAACACATGAAAGCTCAATATTATCGGTGTAAGGGTGAAAAGAAAGACAAAATTATTGATGAGGCTAGGAGTTTTCGGGGAAGTAGCGAGTTAGATTGTGCAATTTATGACTTAACTAATCCAGATGAGCCAGAAGCAGAAAGATTTAAAATGTATAATCTTCCTAGCATTCTCAATAACTTTATTTTCGAGTTATGGGATAAAAATAGCTTTATGGAAAAAGCCGAGAAAGCAGGAGTAATTACTACTCGCTTTGATAAAGCTTTGTGTTATTTAAAGTTCAAAGGCTATCGGGATGTGCGGGAAGATTGGCACTTCTATTATCCAGGAAATCTGAGAGAATTAGCTAAATCTGGTAAGGTGCAAGTTCTACCTGATAAACAACACGAACTACAAGGTTTAGAGATTTCCCAACGACACGGTTACGGTATCAACCAAATTAGTGATGCTGTGAGTAGACGTAAACTAGTGTGCTTCATTTCAGACCGCGATCGCAACTTTTTACGCGCCACTCTCGGATTACCTATGCACTTTCAAGCTTACCCTATCACAAATGAACCAGAGGATAGAAAGCCTCACTACACCATTATTTTTGGACAAGATGCGCTTTTGTTGGAAACCTTAACTTGGCATTGGAAGCCAAAAGATGATGAAGGATGGATATGTTAGAACTAGAGGCTATTAGAGGTGAAGCTACATGACTAACAATGATCTGCTTTCTCGTATTTCCATCGACCCGAATATTTGTTTTGGTAAACCGTGCATTCGCGGACACCGGATTTGGGTATCACTAATTTTGGATTATTTAGCTGGTGGTACAACAATTGAAGAAGTTCTTGAAGCTTATCCAAGCATAGAAAGAGAAGATGTACTGGCTTGTATTGCCTACGGTGCAGAGATGGCGCGGGATGTTTTTGTGGAACTTCCTTTGACAAAAAAAAAGGAAGCAAGTGCGTGAAATTAAAGCTAGATGAAAATATCGACTTGCGCGTTGTAACTTTATTGCAATTAGCAGGACACGATGTTGCAACAGTACCAGGACAAGGCTTAAATTCTGCACCCGATCCCGAAGTTATTGAGGTTTGTCGCCGTGAGGGTAGATGTTTAATCACTTGTGATCGCGGTTTTGGAAATCGTCTGAAATATAATCCCTCTAACTATTCAGGAATTGTAATTATTCGTCTACCCTCTCGCTACACATTTGCTGATTGGCGTGAAGCTATTGAAACATTAATTACTGGGTTGGAATCAGCCGATGTGATAGGTAAATTATGGATTATTCAACAAGCAAAAATACTCGAATATCAAGCTATTGAAAGCGAGGAAGTAAATTAATGAACGAATTTGATGATGATTTACCGGAAGAAGTACCAGATTTTGATTCAGGAAAGGATGAAGATGATGAATCGCTTGTCAAACGCGAACTTCTTACAATTCGGTTATTTAAAGAAGCTGTAAAAAAGACAAAAGGAAATGAAGGCGATCGCATCCTAGAAAAATTTGCTGATTATGTCTTACCTAATTTAATTCGACAGCTAGCAGGTGCAACTGCTAAGGGTGGTAAATTCTTTGAAGTAACTGTAGAAATTATTAATGTCAAACGCGCAGCAGCAGGAAAAAAACCACTTCGTAGAGACAACGCTGGCGACCAATCTATACTTGCTCACTTACTTAATGGTTTATTTCCCAGCTATCGAATTTTGAGGAAGTTACAAGCAGAAAGAATAGGCACAAATCCAGTTAAGCGTAATTGTGAAGATTTGCAATCCTCTGTATTTATTGTTTCCTACTTGTTGCATGACTATGAAAAATTTCCTGATTACCGAGATTGGTTAGAAGAAAATTTTATCATTCGTAATTGGGAAGAAGAACCACAAAAAAAAGAAGATGCTCCGAATTTGGGGCGTGGATACATTAACAAAAAGATTTTAGATTTTGGCTTATACCACTTACTAGGCGAAAAATGGGAAGAACTTATCGATGACATTATTGAAATTAGCAGCAATGCAGGAGTTAAAAATGATTCGGATTTAGGTTTGATTACTCGTGGCTTAAAACCTTTAGATAATGAAAGACTAGATAGCAGAATTAGACAGGTTTTGATTGACTTAGTTTCACTATCTGATTTATTTGCTTCAGTCATTAAACATCCGAGAGATGTAGAAAATGGTCGTTTACCTACATTGCTTGCAAGATTAAGCAATCATCAATTACAACTTACTTATCATTCCCTTTCAGAAAATCGTGGAATTCTCACAAATATTTTCAATAATGCTTTAATCGCAGCACACCCTGACGAGTTTTATACACCATTACTCTATCTACCTGATGGCGTTGTCTATTTAGCTACTGTTGATGCTCCTCTGATTACAACTGATGGAATTCCTGAACAAGTTATTGCCAAAATAAAGCACTTATGTGCAGAGAAACTAAAGGAAAGACAGACAGGTTTTAATCGTGATGGTAAGGGTTTTAAATTTGCAGATTATTACTGGTTATTTTTTGATGTAGTTGAATTAATGGAAGTTAGCATTAATGCCGCTTCTCGACTACTTCCAGACACAAAACCTGCTTCTGCTGATAAGCGAGGCGAAAGCTTACTAAATTATCAAGCACAAGGCGAACTATCAGCACACTTAAATTTACAAATTTCTAATGAAATCTGCATTGATCGCTTGGCGGAGTTTAGCGATATTCTATGTCGGGGAATTTGGGGTAGTTGGTGCGAAAAAGTTAATGATTGGCAGAAACAAATGCCAAAAAATCAGAGGAAAAGTATTCCTGATTTAGATTTGACACAAAAGCTAGCTGAATATTTGGAATTATCAGCAGAAATTCCAGCCATCAGAGAAATTCAATCTTTGAAAAAAACAGGTGGTGTACCTCTTGATTGGTATTACCTAGCAGCGCAATACTTTCGCAATCATTCAGGTCTAGACTTTGCTCAAATTCTGCAAGTTATGAAAGGCATGGTGAATCATGTTGCAGCTTTGATTAGACCAATTTTAGCAGATTTTCAGGATCTGCCCGATGGCTGGGATGACTTAAAAACTTATGTCAACCAAGTTATTTCTTTACCAACAGGCGCAGTTATAGAACCAAAACCGGACTCATTTTTAGTTGAGCTTAAACGCTATAATGCCGCCAAAATCACGGGTAGAGGACGAGAAAATGTTTGTGCAATTTCTAGTTCTTCATATACTGTGACAACCTATGGCGAAAATTCGCCTATACTTGGATTTTTATCACTATTTTGAACCAAAAGGAAAAGCTGTGAATCAACTGCGTAAGTTAACAGAACTCTACCGTCGTTTTTATCGTTCTAAAAGTCAATATGCCAAAGCTAATGCCATTCTCAAACCAATTGATGAGGCTGCTGATGTAATTTTGAAAATTGATAAATCTATGGCTACTGATACTGATTCTTTAATAGATGTAGTAGCTGCTCGTCTAGCCAAGCTGATGAACAATGTGTGACGGAAAGCGGCCGAAGGAAAACCAACATTAACTTTAGTTGATGGTAAGTGGAAACCTGCCTTAACTTCCGAAGAAGAGCGTCAAGCAGTTTATGATTTTTCTAAGTATTTTGTAAAAGAAATATTTGAGGGAAGCTTTAAAAGCGATCGCCCACGTTTAGCAGGTACTCAACTCAATTTAATTAGAGATACTTGTGAATACCTTTATCGCCTAGCAGATGATGAAGAACGTAAAGCACGTTCACAAGAGGAACCTGATGATATTCCTGAATTAGAACTTGAAGTATCAGTATAATTTATTCTTTTTTTTTCAACTAACTAAATCGGAGCAATCAAATCATGAAATTCTTGAGAACACTCGATTCTAAATTTTTCCACGATGTAATCCCTGCTAAACCAATGGGGAAATATGTTCATCTCATTACTATTCGTGTTACCGAGTCTTATCCTTTATTCCAGACGGATGGTGAACTTAATAAAGCCAGAGTACGTGCTGGAATTGGGCGCGATCGCTCAATCATTCTTCCATCCTCAACACCTGGAAGTATGCTAACAACAACTACCACGTTGAAATGGAGAAAACACAGAAAAATATCCCTAGTTTTGGGAGAGCGAAAGAAATAGCACCAGAAAGTGAATTTGAGTTTTTTGTGATCTCCCAAAAAGAACTCAAACTACCAAAGTGGATTCGTTTGGGTAAATGGATGAGCAAGGCTGAAGTAACGGTTGAACCATTACCGAAACCTAAAATTGCTGAGGGTATATTCACTTGTACACATCCATTAAATCCATTAGATGTGATGTTCACTAATCAAGTGATGAGCTATGACGTGGTAAATATGCCTCCAGTTAGTTTAATTCAAAATGTGCAAATGCGAGGTCAATACTATCAATTTGATGGCATTCAAAACTTAAAAATTCCAGTTCGGATAGAATATCGTTTTCGGAATTAATCATTTCCTAAAACCTTTACCACGTTTTCTCTTTTTCGCAGGTTCTAGCGTCCAGTCACAAATTGCGTTACAATCTTTAACCCCTGTTAGTTCTGTACGCTCCCCACACTCATCGTGAAACACTATCAACAACAAACCAACGCCTTCCCCAGCGATTACCTAAACAACTTGTGGGGAGAAATCCAAGCTTGTCCTTACTTTGCTATCAACAACCTCAACCGCGATTTTGTCGCTACTAAAGGATTTTCCGTAGTATTTCAACGTTCTGGATTAGCAAAAGTAGAACAGCAGTTTCCCTACTTCAAGCCTTACCTCGATTTGGCTCTCCAACCAAGTTGTAATGCTTTTTACCTCAATCCTTTACAGCTAAAAGAAGGCTCCCGCGTCGATCCGCATATCGATCGCTCCTTACGTTCCTACTCCAAAACCATTGAACCGCCTGCGGTTGTCAGTGTGCTTTATGTGCGAGTACCAGCAGACATGGAAGGGGGAGAATTAGTATTGCGATCGCACAAACGCCAACTTGGGCAAATTAAACCCCAATTCAATACTTTAGTTTATTTTCAAGGTGATTTAACCCATTCAGTTAACGCAGTCAAAACCCCAGGAAATCGTCTAAGTCTCGTTTGTGAACAGTATAGTTTGAGTGAAACTGAACTTCAGGAAATCCCTGAGTTTACTGTAGAGTCAAGAATCACTCAATCTACAACCAAAAAGAGAAAGTATGCCTCATAGTTTAGTGTTGAATTTGCTACCTCAATCACCCATTCCACCACAGTATCTTACAGGTAGACATCTCCACGCCCTATTTTTAACCCTCGTTAGTTCTGTAGATAGCACATTAGGCGATCGCTTGCACGATTCCACTGCTGACAAAGCTTTCACCCTCTCCCCTCTACAAATTAGTAATACAAACTCTCCCGTTTTAAAGGGAGGTAAGGGGGGATCTAAATTGCAATACTCACATCAACAACCCATTCCCGCCGGAACTCCTTGTTGGTGGCGCATCTCCTTATTAGATGACACTCTATTTGGCAAACTTACCCAACTTTGGCTAAATCTTAATCCCAATCGCCCTTGGCATCTTGGCCCGGCTGACTTGTATATTACCAGCATTCAAGGCACACCCCAATCTATTCAACCTTGGGCGAATGCCAGTACTTACGCTCAATTATACGAAGAAGCTAGCGATGTCTGCGACGGGCTACGCCTACGCAATTCTTCCATAAACCTTACCTTCTCCACGCCTACCGCCTTCCGTCAAGGACAGTATGATACTACTCTTCCTACCAGAGAATCTGTTTTCAATTCCCTACTTTCGCGGTGGAATAAGTACAGTGGCATAGAATTTCCTCAGATTGCGATCAATTCAATCTTTCCCTCATTTGTCAATATTCACACAGAAATATTAGCTGACTCCCGCAGCAAATTTATTGGCATTATTGGCGAAGTTAACTACAAGATTTTGGGAGAAATTGAACCCATACAAATTAAGCAACTTAATGCTTTAGCTGATTTTGCTTTGTATGCAGGAATTGGTCGCAAAACAACTATGGGAATGGGAATGACACGGCGGCTATATTCTCCATAATTACAATAATCATTTAAAAACCACCTCAGTTATGAATCAAACTGAATATATTTCCATTGCGGCATTGAATCAATATACCTATTGTCCGCATCGCTGTTGGCGGATGTTTTGTGCAGGGGAGTTTACCGATAATCAATACACAATTGAAGGCACAACTTTACACGATCGCGTCCACACCACAAGCGATATACAGTGAGGAGAAACTTGGCAAATTCAAGCAATTTGGCTAAAGTCTGAGCAATACAAACTCATCAGCAAGTCTGATTTAATTGAAGCCGAATCTGGTCAAGTTTATCCAGTGGAATATAAACGGGGACGCAAAGGCGAATGGGATAACGATGAGTTGCAAGTTTGTGCCCAAGCCTTATGTTTAGAAGAGATGATAGGACAACCTGTGACTACTGGATATATCTATTATGCCCACTCCCATCAACGGCAATTAGTAGAGATTAATGCAGAATTACGGCAAAGTGCGATCGCTACTATTCAATCTGTCACAAATCTCCTAGAAACAGGAGCAATGCCAAAACCAGTTTACAGCAAACGCTGCCAACGATGCAGTCTTTATTCGCAATGTTTGCCCAAAGCAACTGATAAAGTAAAAAGTTATCAAGAAGTCAATTAAATCATACCCCAATACAGTTCATAATGAGCAACAAAACCATCATGTAGAGACGCGATTTATCGCGTCTCAAAAGATCAATTATCATTTATTATTCAGACTGCAAAGTTTAGGGAAGGAGAGAAAGAGGGTTTTAGGATTTTTGCATAGATGCAGTCGCATAATAATAACTAATGAATCAGATTTAGCAACCGAATTGAAACGCGAGAATGTTAGGAAATTTCAAGTCTCTAATTATAAGCTTTACAACGATTTTATCTGTCTCACATGATTAAGGATTGCGATTACAATCTTCATAGAAGATTTGTATTATTGAATGAATATTTATAGATTATTCTCTGGCAAAAGTGATATAACTTTTATAAGTAAGTAAAAATAAAATTATACATTAAAGTTATTCAGTAATTTAACGCAAAGCAGATGTAAAAAGCGAATCAATAAATCTATCAAATATGCTAAAATCCTGGCATCATGAGGGTTTTAGCATTTCTTGAAAAATGTCAATTTTCTATGCCAACCTGCGGAATGTGGGTTAACATCTACTTGATTAATTAATTCACAATGTCTCAGCAACAGCGCGCTCTCTTAATTGTCGATGATTCCCCAGAAGATCGAGAACTCTATCGGCGGTATTTACTGCGCGATCGCGAATATTCGTACACTATCCTAGAAGCAACGCTGGGACAACAGGGGCTAGAACTTTGGCAGCAACATCAGCCCGATGTAGTATTGCTTGATTATCGATTGCCCGACCTAGACGGACTGGAATTTCTGGCACAATTGCAACCCTCGACCCAACAGCCTTGCCTACCCGTGATTGTCGTCACTGGACAGGGCAATGAGGCGATCGCAGTTAAGGCGATCAAAGCGGGCGCACAAGATTATCTTGTCAAAGAGCAAATTACCCCAGAAGGGCTGCAAATAGCGGTAAATGGGGCAATTGAAACAGTGCAGCTACGCACCCAACTACAACAGCGTATTGAACGAGAGCGCGTAGTCTCACATATTACCCAGAAAATTCACCAATCGCTAAATCTGGATGAAATTCTTCAGACAACTGTAGCCGAAGTGCGAGAATTTCTGCACACCGATCGCGTCTTGGTTTTTCAGTTAAAACCTGATGGTAATGGCACAGTAGTAGCAGAATCGGTTGGGGAAAAGTGGCGATCGCTGCTTGACTCTACTATGTACGATCCCTGCCTCGCAAAGAACTATCTTGCATGGAATCCATTGGAAACTGTCAGCTACGATACCGTCTTTGTCGAGAATTATATCCAACGCTATCGTCAGGGTTACGTAACGGCAATATTTGATATTCAGCATAGCAGTATCGATCCCTGCCACGTTGAATTGTTGGCTCAGTTTCAAGTGAAAGCTAATCTGGTCGTGCCGATTATTTACGATAACCACTTTTGGGGGTTGCTAATTGCTCATAACTGTGCAATCCCTCGAAAGTGGCAACCCTTAGAGATCGACTTGCTCAAAGAACTGGCGATTCAAGTTGGCATTGCAATTCGCCAAGCGGAACTCTATCAGCAGGCACAAAATGAACTGACCGAGCGCAGACGGGTAGAAGCAGAATTACGGGAGAGTGAAGAACAGCTGCGATTAGCACTATCAGCCTCGCGGATGGGAACGTGGAACTGGAACATCCAAACGGGAAAAATTTCCTGGTCGGATAACCTGGAAGCCTTGTTTGGACTGGAACCAGCAGAATTTGACGGTTCATTCGAGATGTTTGCCGCGCGAGTCCACCCTAAAGATCGCGATCGCGTGCTGACAGCCGTCGAGCTTGCTGTCGCCACCAAAGAAGAATATGACATTGAATTTCGAGTGGTATATCCCAACGGCACAATTCGCTGGGCATTAAGCCAGGGTAAGGCGATCTACGACCAAGACGGGCAACCAATTCAGATGGCGGGTATCGATCTAGATATCACCGAACGCAAACGGTCAGCCGAAACTCTGCGCGAGAGTGAGGAACGTTTTCGGCAGCTTGCAGAAAATATTGATGCAGTGTTCTGGATCGCAGAAGTGTCGGAAAATCGAGTCAGCTATGTTAGTCCTGCATATAAACGACTGTGGGGATTGAACCCGGAGGAATTGTATCAAGGACAACAAATATGGATCGACCGCATCCATCCAGAGGATCGAGAATCTACAGACAGAGCGTTTCATGAAAAAGCTGTCGCAGGTAAATTTGATGAGGAATATCGGATTATTTTACCCAATGGTAATATTCGCTGGGTTCACGATCGCTGCTTTCCACTTCGAGATGAAACAGGAGAGATTTATCGGTTTGCCGGGATTGCCGAAGACATCAGCGAACGTAAACAGGCAGAGCAAGCCCTGCGAGACAGCGAAGAACGCTTCCGCACCTCAGTTGAAAATATGCTGGACTGCTTTGGGGTATACCGTGCTGTACGGAATGAGCAGGGACAGATTGTCGATTTTGTGACTGAATATGTCAATAGTGCAGCTTGTTTCAACAATCAAATGACTTATGAGCAGCAGATTGGACGAGGATTGTGTGAATTACTACCAGGGCATCATGAAAGTGGATTGTTTGATGAATACTGCCAGGTAGTAGAAACAGGGCAGCCGCTCATTAAAGATAGCCTAGTTTATGAGGATGATTACGGAAAACAACGCTTAGTTAGAGCCTTTGATATCCGCGTGGCTAAATGTGGAGATGGATTTGTTGCCACCTGGCGAGATATCACCACTCGCCAACAAACAGAAATTGCCCTGCGCCAGAGTGAAGAATTTAAAAACCGCATTTTAGACAGCAGTTCTGATTGCATCAAGGTATTAAGCCTCGACGGGCGGCTGCTGTACATGAACACAGGTGGATTGTGTTTGATGGAAATTGATGACTTAAATTCCTATCTCAATACTGAATGGCTCTGTTTCTGGGAAGGCAGTTCTCGGCAACAGGCAGAGGATGCACTCGCTGCCGCTAAAACAGCCGAAGTCAGCATTTTTCGCGGATACTGCCCAACTGCAAAAGGCACTCCAAAATGGTGGGAAGTGGTCGTTAGCCCGATTTTGGATGGCTCTGGGCAGCTGGAACGAATCTTGTTGATTTCACGAGACATCACCGATCGCAAAAAGATAGAACTCCTGTTGCAGGAGAGCGAAGCCCGGTTGAAATTGGCGTACAAAGCTACGCAATCGGGATTATGGGACTGGGACATTATTCGCAACAGAACTCATGTATCTGAAGAGTACATTAATCTGTTTGGGCTTGACCCAAGCACAAAGGAAATCACCTATGAACTGTGGTTAAGTCGCTTGCACCCAGACGATCGCACCTCAGCCAATGAAGCGGTGAGTCACACCATCCACCAACAGCAAGAGTACTATGAAGATGATTACCGCATCTTACATCCTGATGGCATTCGCTGGTTAGCGGCTAAAGGTCAGGTTTTCTATGATGCTGCGGGCAATGCGGTACGGATGGTAGGCAACGTCCAGGATATCACTGTTCGCAAACAAGCTGAAATCGAACGCGATCGCCTATTTCAACTAGAACAAGCAGCCAGAGCCGAAGCCGAACGCGCTAATCGAATCAAAGATGAGTTTTTGGCCATTCTTTCCCATGAATTGCGATCGCCTCTCAACCCGATTCTCGGCTGGACAAAACTGCTGCAAAACCGCAAATTTAGTGAAACGAAAACGGCTGAAGCTTTAGCCACCATTGAACGCAACGCTAAACTGCAAACTCAACTGATTGATGACTTGCTCGATGTCGCCAAAATTCTGCGGGGCAAACTCAGCATCGATGCGACTCCAGTGAATTTGGCATTTGTGATTGAATCTGCGCTCGACACAGTAAATACAGCAGCCCTTTCCAAATCAATTGTATTGCATTCAGTACTGCCGAATATTGGGCAAGTCTCTGGAGATTCCAACCGCCTTCAACAGATCGTTTGGAATTTACTTTCCAACGCGATCAAGTTTACCCCCAAAGGCGGACGGGTAGAAACCAGATTAGAGCGAGTTGACGATCGGGCACAGATTATCATCAGTGACACTGGTAAAGGCATTAACCCAGATTTTCTCCCGTATATTTTTGAATCATTCCGTCAAGAAGATGTCTCAATTACTCGCAAGTATGGCGGGTTGGGATTGGGGTTAGCAATCGTCCGGCAGTTGGTTGAGGCGCACGGCGGCACGATCGCGGCTGATAGTCCAGGTGTTGGCTTGGGAGCCACCTTTACAGTCCAGTTGCCACTGCTGAATGTGCAACCGGAAATCAAGCAGACAGATGAGTTGCCACAATCAGCACTCGAACTCACAGGGATTCGAGTCCTCACAGTTGATGATGACCCCGATGCTCGTGAGCTAATAACAGTATTGCTTGCTGAATACGGCGCGCAAGTCCTGACTGTTGACTCTGCGACAGAAGTTTTAGCAAACCTAGAATCCTTTCAACCCGATGTTTTAGTCAGTGATATTGGAATGCCCGAAGTTGATGGCTATTCTCTGATTCAACAGATTCGCGCTTTAACTCCCGAAAAAGGGGGAAAGATTCCCGCGATCGCTTTGACTGCTTATGCCAGAACTGAAGATTCTCAGCGAGCCATAACCAGTGGCTATCAACTGCACGTTACCAAGCCCCTCGATCCAGAAGAGTTAGTTCAAGCTGTGGTGGTACTTGCACGCAGTAAACTAAAGCATCCCATTCCTGAAAATGATTCGGTTTAACCTTCAATCAACACCTGTGTTTGAATCGACCCTCAAAAGTACTTCTCGAATAATGGCGGAGCGCTCCCAGGCAGAGTGCGCTTCCTCTTTGAATCTTTGTGCCGCCAAGGTTTGATTGCGAGCCTCCATCCTTGCAGCCATACGATGTGATAAAGAAGCTTTCTCTTCTAATGCCCTCAAAGCGAGCCATAGTGCATCCTCCACCTTATCAGACTGCGTGGCCAGCAAAGTTTTTGCTGAATAAGCATGACCCGTGCGGCAGCGGAAGCGTAACAAATTTCCCTCTTCGATTTCCCAGAGCATACCGCCGCAGTCAGGACAGCCAAAGGTTGATGGTTTACCAGGTCGTTTGTCTTCGTTTTCTATTGCTTCCAAATTCAATTGCGCTATTTTAGTTTCAAACTCCATCTTGCTAGGTATGGGGTTTTCTGGTTGTACTTCCATTGGCGTATTAACTAAAGCTACTAAAATAGAAGGAATATCTGAAAGTGGCGCGATACGGTCAATATCCTCTACATTCTCGATCGCATTACGTGGCATATCAGCATACAAAGCATCGTCGGGATTTTGGACAATTGCCACACCGCCTCGCATTTTTACAGCCATTATTCCCGCCGTGCCGTCATCAAGCACACCTGTTAGTAGTACAGCAATCACTCGTTGCCCATAGGCTCGTGCTGCACTGCGAAACAATGGATCGATCGCGGGACGACAACGGTTTTCTTTTGCTCCCCGCGTCAAACGCAAATATCCTCGTTCTACCAGTAAGTGGTAGTCAGGCAAAGCGACATAAATCCAACCATGAACAATAGCTTCGCCGTCCTGAGCGTGAGACACTGGCAACTTGGCAGCACGACTTAATATTTCTGGCAGAAAACTTTTGCTGTGACTTGATACATGAAGGACTATAATCACAGCAGCATTGAGGTCAGGCGGCAAATGCTTGACTAGATAAGTCAGCGCCTCAACCCCACCTGCTGATGTTCCAATGACGATAATATTGTGTTCAAGCATTAATGTAACAATTTCACTAGTCTAGCAGCGTGGGCAACAAAAGCACATATACCGCCAGTCTTAACATTAACGCAGCCAAAGAATTTGCTCACCTAGCTTTGAGAGGATTTATTCTTCATTTGAAGAATGAGACTTTAGACGAATAGCACGAAATGCAAGCAAAGGTGATGCCACGTAAACGACTCCTTCAATCAATTCGGCTTTCTTAAGGTTGGGCATCGCATTATAGCGACGCTCAAACTCTGGACGAATGAGGCGATCGCCACTCTCAAGAGGCGGAATGTCGGAGGGAGAATCAGTTGGAGTCGAATGTTGTGAAGAGGTGTTGACCACGAGCGCAGGCAGTAGAGGTGGTTAAATAGATTGTATCGTAGTGCATTAAGCCAAAGAGACGTAGTACTAAGTCTCTACATTGTTTTTTGGTGCTAAGTCTCATTCGACATCGCTCAAATTTAAACATTAGTTGTCAAAAATTGAGCGTTTGCAGCTAATGTTCTTCCATGTATAAGAAAGGTTTAAGTATTTGCAGCAATCATTGTAATGGACTTATAAATATATTTGTCACTGAAAAAATCGGTTTAAAGCCTGAGACTCAATATCTTGACTGGAGGCGGAGCCTCTAATAAGCCATTCCCATGCAGAGCATGGGAACGAGACAAAGACTGCATATTAGCGATCGCTCTTTGAAGCAACTGAGTTTAACTGTGGGAAATTTGTTGATTCAGTTAGGGCAGGGTGGAAATATATGAGTAAAGGGTAAGACCTAAACCAAATACACTAAATATAAAACAAATAGCGGCAGCTATATTGAGAGAAATGGATCTGTCTTGAGTGACAGTAACCAATTCCTCTTGAGGATTAATAATGAAAGTATTAATCTTATCTACTATTTCTTGAGCTTCAGATTGGAAGGGATAGTAAAAAGTATAAGGTAATTTGCCATAATTAGTCAAAAGAACAACACAGTAATTGTCGATACCATGATTAAAATAAAATTTTGCTCCTCTAAACTCTTCTAAAGAATAGGTTTCTACGCTTGATTTCCACTCATTTGCATGAGTTAACTGACAATGAATTTGTGTTTTTCTTTCGCAGGTGAAAGTTGTCACTTTATCTTGCTCAAAGAACACTGTAAATGCAATAAATATAAAGAAAATACAACCAAGAGAAAAACAATTTATTGATTTACAAAAATCTGAAGGCATTAGAGGTTGTTTTAAAAGTGGTTAGTCGAATTGAATATCTGACATATTTTGTTTTTAACAAACAAATCTCTTGCAAAAGTCCCTTCACGCGGTAGAATAACGAGATTTTGCAAGAGGTATTAATCATGAAACCATTTCTGTTTGTAACCGATTTAGATGACACCCTCGTGTATCGCACCGTCGGTGATGACAGCGCTTTACCAGAACTAAATCAACTGCTGAGTCAACATCGCCAAGAATACGGTACTAAAATCGTTTATTCTACCGGGCGATCGCCTGTACTTTACAAAGAACTCCAAGCTCAAAAAAATCTTTTGCAACCGGATGCCCTTGTTCTTTCCGTGGGTACAGAAATTTACCTAGATGGTACTGATACTCCCGACTCAGGTTGGTCAGAAATCCTCTCTCCGGGATGGGAACGGGAAACTGTATTATCTATTACGAAAAAATATCCTGAGTTAGTTCGGCAACCAGATTCCGAACAGCGTCCCTTCAAAGTGAGTTGTTTCCTAGAACAAGAAGTATCTGCGAATGTTCTACCACAACTTGAAGCAGAGTTACAAAAATCTAAATTAAATGTAAAGTTAATCTACAGTAGCGGAATAGACCTTGACATTGTACCC